>NZ_BAAJLX010000013.1:0-128798 GCF_057543495.1 Colwellia sp. SU-HH01217
AAAGGTGACGTGTCCGAGTGGCTGAAGGAGCACGCCTGGAAAGTGTGTAAAGGGCAACCTTTCGAGAGTTCGAATCTCTCCGTCACCGCCATTAATTATTATGTTGTTGATATTTAAGTTAAAATAGCATGATTTCCTTTCGGTTAGATTCAATGTCTGTCACAAAACTCTGTCACAAGATGGAGTACCTATGTCTAATACTTACCGCTACCTTTATCGCTTCAAAAACAGTAAAAGTTATTATTTTCGTATGCGAATCAGTTTTTCGCTGAAAATGTGCAATATTACTCTTAGTCATTTTTGTGCGTCATTGCATACTGATGATGTATTGAGAGCTCAATTATTGGCTCAATTTGTAAAGCGTGGTTTAGATAAGGAAATTGAGAAGATGAAAAATCGATGTGCGGCAGATATGGATACAGTGGATTTGTCAGGGCTAATACCTGTTAAAGGTAAAGTGGATTTGTCAGGGCTAATACCTGTTAAAGGTAAAGTAGATTTATCAGGCTTTGAACAAAGCGTATACAATGTGGAATTAAAGTCACACTTAAAACAGCGATTTAATCAATTACTTGAAAGCGCTAAAAGGTTGATAGATAGCTGTTTGTATGACGAAATGGAACTACCTTCACCATTTAGCCCCCTCGAGAGTAGAGAGTTAGAATTAACTGCTAATCAACTGGAACATTCTGAATCTGAGCATGTAAAGGAATTTATGTCAGCCACTCCCGAAGAGCTTAGACATACACTCGTTACGTAATGCTTGCTAAAGTTCAAGACAGTAAAACTAAAACAGTTATCAAGGCATTAATCAAACAAGCTAAAAAGCTGCCAAGTGAACTGTATAAATCACTTACATGGGATAGAGGGTATGAGATAACAAACCATAAAGAATTTACGTTAGCGACCAATATAAAGGTATACCTTTGTGATCCATATTCCCCTTGGCAACGAGGATCTAATGAAAATACGAACAGGCTGCTTCGACAATATTTCCCAAAAGGAACTGACTTATCCTTACACAGTCAGCAAAAGCTCAGCAGTGTTGCTAGAAAACTTAACGAAAGGCCAAGAAAGACGTTAGAATATGAAACACTAGCAGAAAAGTTTAACCAATGTGTTGCGTCCATCGATTGAACTCAAGACAGAAACCGGCCTTTCGTTTTTGATGAGGTTTTTTGTTTACGATGAGCGAGGGATAGCCGTTCGCGGATTGTATATTATAGGTACTAACGCAAAGCTTAGCGGCGAGTAAAACGAGTCCACAGCCTGCGGCGAAGCGGTGTATTTAAGGCTGTATTGCTACAGCGTTTTGTTAGCAGCTTTAAGTTCAGCTTCGATCTCTGTATATAATTCATTAGTTGTATCACAAATTACTGATGCTTCAGTTGTCATGCCCCAGAATTCATCGGAAGAAATTTCTATCGCAATCAGTAAATGTTCTGCTGCTAAGCTGGAACTTATTTTCTCGGAAGGTATGTTTGCCCTTTTAAGTCCTAATGGTGCAGGTAAATCGTCACTCATGCGCCCCCAGCCCCATCAAAAAATCACCGCAAATACTTTCTTTTTAATCGTCATTTCCTCGCTAAAAATAACCTTACCAAACAGGTTTCTCATTGGGCGCTCTGCCCCATGTCTGATCAATAATAAACTGGTTAATCACAATATCATCACACAGCGCACGCGGACACTTGTCGCGTTGCTCTTGCCTCTTCTCTCTCGCAGATTTAGCATTCACTTCTTGCACAATACCCGACAGCTCTTCCTTGCGCTCAGCATAGCTCATACGGTCTTGATTCGCCTCCGCCAAATAGGCCTTACCCATCGCAATAGCCTCCCCCGCATCACGCACAATCGTCATATTTACTTTATTCACAATCCGCTTCAAACACCGCTTCACCTTGCAATTCGCGTAATCCATATCCAAATACGGGCATACCATACCCTTAGAATTTGCGTGCCACTGCTTCACCGATCCATCCGTTGCAAAATCATCCCCCACAGGCGCTTGTAACGTATATGTAAATCCCTCACTAGAAAAAATCGTCCCGCAGCCTTGTTTCACCAACTCATAATTCAACGGAATAGCAAACGCCTTGCTATAATCAATTCGCTCTAACACCTCAAATCCACTCGACTCATAATTATACCGCGCCTTGCCAAATAACGAGCCCACCTTCGTGCCCATTTCTTGCGACAACCCACTCAAGCGCAAAATATAAAGCCTATAGGGATAACCTATATCCTGATGACTCACATCCTCCAGCCGCAACACCATGCCGCTATTCATCACCGCAAACATCCCATCCAAACTCGCAGGCAAATGCAGCGCGTCATGTTGCGCCTTTAACTTCGCAATCCGCTCTTCTTTCTTCTGCTTCACATCCGCTTGATACGCCGCATATTTTACAAGGTTTTTCTCCATTCCATCACGCGTCGCTTGCAACGAAAATTCCACTTCTTTATCCGCCTTCTCTACCGCTTCAAACTGCATCACCTCCAATTCTTCAGCATTTGGCTCGCGTCGATATTCATCCATAAATTTAATCCTCGCCGCAGCCACATTCGTCTCAATCATCCTAGGGTAATATTTCTCCGTATAATTCTTCTTCGTGCGTGCATAGCTTTCTTCATAGCCCGCCTTCATCTTTTCATACATCTCAGCATCTGTCAGCACGGCGTGATTGCTGGAAGACCGAACTGATGCGTCTCTTCCGCTCCGTCTGCTGCTAGCTGTTGGAGAAGTCGCCTCGTCTGTCACACCATCTCTGCGTTGAGCTTGCGCTTCGGAAAAAGGCACCACAAGAACCAACAAAATAACGCACAAAAGACACCGAAAAACCAACATAGAAAACTCCTTATAAAATCAAAAAAATAACGCTAATGCTTACTAAACGATTTTGAGTATAAGACGAATAAACACTATACACTACCCCTTGTTACAGCTGCCTTTAGGTTGTGATTGATTTTTGCGAAAGGAAGTGTGTGGTGATATTTGTGAAAATGAGGTCCGTTAATAACTTATGTTAGCAGTCCTTTGGTACTAAAACCCCGAGAACTACGCGCAATCAGCCCCGGCATGAAAGGCCTATACCCCAAAATCAGTCGCGTTGAACGGTCAAGTCAGGGTAGTATCGTTCAACTAATTTATACAGTAGCGTTGTTTCAGGTCGATGCCGCTTATATGTTTCACTTTGTTGCCTTGCCAGCACATATTTTCATCCTTGAATATCGTGCAAGTAATGGTGACAAATATGAGGTTAGTTTACGACTGACCGAAGGGCCGCTTTGGCGATTTTTGCGTCATACATGAGTCGGTTCCTCAATGATTCCTATTCGCTCACAGCTGCCTGTAGATTATTAGTAAACCTATTCGTCAAAATAGTATGATCAGATATGAGCTAATACATATAAGTAGACCAAAAATCTACTCTTATTTAAACGAGAATAGCGACTCCGTTTAATAAGCTGCATACATTGTACTTATGGCGAAATATTGTGCTCGATGTATTTATCGTTTTCTATCTTATTTTTTTATAAATTACTCACATGACTCTTTCACAATACCACAAAATCATTTATGATGAACTATATAAATCAATGAGTTATGTGAGGCTTGTCACAATAAAGTGAATCTCTCCGTCACCGCCATCTCTCCCGCTTATCTTAAAAGGGGTTATCACTTCTCATTAATCATTGGCTCGCTATTGGAGATTTTTGACTCATAGTCAAACTTATTTGAAATTTAGCTAATTTCTTCAAAAGTAACAATATAATAGCCATCGATTAGAGCACTTTTTAATTCTGTATTCACATTAAATCGTTTTATTCCTTTATATTTTGTCATTATATTCACTGTAATGGAGACAAAACTATCGTGTTCAGAATCTATAGCTTCCATACTTTGTTCCCATAAACTTTCTACCACTCTTTGATAGTTAGGATCTGGGTAAGCTTTTTCCCACCAATGGTTTTTGTCAGGGATCTCTTTTAAAGTCCAACCTATGATTTCATTAAAACTGTTATTTACAAAAATTAAGCGGTGATTTTGACTGGTATTACTCAGTTCAACCACAATAACAGGTACAGGTAACATGTCTAAGAATTTAATTGGGATAGGAGTTGGCAAGTTGTTACCTCAGTCATAGTGCTATTTTTTTATAATAGAGCGAAATGCTTTTTAATTAAAGATTTTTAAAAACTATTCTCATTTAGGTAAAAAACTAGTAACGTTGGCTTTAACCGTTGAGTATTTGATTATAAAAGAAAAAATAGGTTATACCTTTATTTTTACTTGTCCGCTAATATAATTTACTTAGCGCTAAAAAAGTTAATTGAGAGCCGTGTTATGTCAGAGCCTTTGCCCGATTTAATTAAAAATGTCATTAATCAATCTGAATTAAGTACAGGAAACCTTGATGCCTACTCAGCTGTTGCTCAAGCCGATCAGTTTGAAGTAGCGTTACTTTTAGAGTCGTTGCCCATTGAGCAACGCATAGTACTTTGGCAGACTCTTCCCGACTATAAAAAGCTTGATGTATTGGTTCAAATGCGTGCCGAACCTAGAGAGGTTTTAGTTAATAAAACAGACGGTGAGTTATGGGATAGGCTTTTTATTGATATAGACGCTGAAGATTTATTAGAACTTGCTCAGTCTTTACCAAATGAACTTGTCGACCGTGCCTATAAAGCTATGGATAAACTCCAAAAGAAATATTATAGGCAAGCAAATGAGTTTCCTGATACTCAGATTGGACATTGGGTATCACATGACTTTCTAGTGTTACCGATTAACGCAAGAGTACGAGATGCTATTCGATTAATTCGAAGAGAAGTGCCACGACATTGTGATATTATTTTTTTAGTTAACCGCTCTGGTCACTTTTCTGAAGCTATACCTATTGCCAAACTACATGCATTGGCTGAACATATTCCATTAGTAGACGTTGCCCTTAGTGATTTTCCTGTAGTTTCCGCTTCACAAGAATGCCAAGAAGCGGCTAAAGAAGTCCAACTTTCAGAGTATGCGTCTTTACCTGTTGTTGATGAAAACTATAATCTAATAGGTCGGATAGATGTCACTACTGCAAGCGAATTAACATTTGAATATTATGAACGACAAATAATGGCCAATGCGGGGATGGATGAAGAGGTTGATTTGTTCTCGTCTGTACGAAAAAGTGCTCGAAGCAGGGCGTTCTGGTTAGGTATTAATTTACTGACTGCATTTTTAGCTAGCGCGTTTATTGGTGTATTTGAAGCGACTTTACAACAAGTTGTCGCACTTGCTGTATTAATGCCAATTGTTGCTAGTATGGGGGGCATTGCAGGCAGTCAAACGCTAACCTTAATTATTCGTGGTTTAGCGCTCAAACAAATCACTTCTGCGAATGTTAGAGTGCTGTTATTTAAAGAGCTAAAGGTAGGTGGCTTAAATGGCGTTATATGGGCACTAGTCATTGGGGTGATTGCATTTGTCTGGTTTAACGACCCGATGCTAGGAGTTGTTATAGGTACAGCCATTTTATTTAACATAGTTGCTGCAGCGTTAGCCGGTGTATTTGTTCCTGTAATATTAGATAAACTCAATATTGACCCTGCACTATCAGGCTCGGTGATTCTCACTACAGTCACTGACATAGTGGGTTTTGTTTCTTTTTTAGGTTTAGGTACTATGTTATTAATTTAACTGTTTACTCATCACTAGAAAAGCATATACAGACAGGAATAACGACTTATACAGGTTTATTGAGTACCTGAAAATTTTGAGCCATTAATAATTTACGCGTATATTTGTGCTTTGGGTTTTTTATTAATTGATGTGTATTGCCATATTCGACAACTTTACCATCTGATAATACCATCATCTCATCACTGAAGTGCTTCACAATGCCTAAGTTATGAGAAATTAAAATAAAAGCGAGCCCCATTTGTTGTTGTAAGTCGAGTAGTAAATTGATCATTTGAGAACGTAAAGAGGGATCTAAAGAAGCCAGTGCTTCATCGAGTATAATCACTTGGGGTTGAAGAATAATGGCTCTGGCAAGTGATATTCGCTGTTTTTGCCCACCAGAAAACATATGAGGATAAAAGCTCATATGATCCGCTAATAAACCGACTTTTTTCAATGTCGCCCTTATTAGTTGAACACGCTCTTGTTCATTTAACTTCGTGTTAAGCTTTAATGGTTCGTCGAGTAATTTTTGAACTGTTAAGCTTGGATTAAGTGTGGTGCCCGAGTCTTGGAAAATCATTCTAATGTGCTGACAACGTTGTTTAAAGTTGCCGGCTTCTAGTGTTTGTCCATTAAGTTGGATACTACCTGTGCTGGGCTTTTCTGCGCCCACAAGTAATTTAGCAAGGGTTGATTTTCCAGAGCCTACTTCACCAACAATTGCCAATGTTTTATGTGCCTCTAGTACAAAAGAAATAGGCTCTAGCGCATTATTAACTTTTCGGTTATGCCAGTAACCTTTTAGTTTATAGGATTTACTTAAATCGCTCACCGATAATAAAGCTGTCATTTATTTAACTCCCTTTAAAGAGAAGTGACAACTTACTTGGTGTCCGTGGTGATTGACCACTTTGGGCGCTTCTACACACTGTTGTTGTGCTCTTGGGCAGCGCGGACCTAAACGACAACCTATGGGTAAGTGTTGTAAAATTGGAATGCTGCCTGGCAGTGTCATTAACCTCGATTTTGACGGTAAATTAACATTGGCTTTTGGACTACAGTCTATTAATGCCTTGGTGTATGGATGATAAGGGTGGTTGAATATTTGGTTTGTCGTCCCCGCTTCAACAAATTGTCCGCTGTACATTACGGTTATTGTATTGGTCCAATGGGTAATATTTTCCAAGTCATGACTAATTAATAAAATAGACATGTTTTTAAGCTGGTTAAGACTTGCTAGCAAACGAAATATTTGCCCTTGGTTTGTTGTTTCCATCGAGGCTGTTGGTTCATCAGCAATGAGTAATAATGGTTTTTTAGCTAGCGCTATAGCAATCATAATCCTTTGGCATAAAGCTTCGGTTAATTGATGTGGATAGCTTTTAATACACAGCAGATGTTTTTTAATGCCGACTTTATGTAGAAGCTGGATAATTAATTTCTTTCGTTGTTGGCGCTTTTGCCAAAAGTAACCGGTTAACAGTTTTTCGTCTATTGCTTCTTCTAATTGATCACCAATGGTGGTTGTCGGATCTAAACATGACATGGGCTCTTGAAATATCATGGCAACATCTTTAGCGATGACTTTCTTACGCTCAGCAGGGCTTAATCTTAATAAGTCTTGACCTCGCCAGTGAAACCTATCGGCGTGCACTTTCCATTTGTCGTCGAGTACGCCAATAATAGCTTGGGCCAGTAACGACTTCCCTGAACCAGATTCGCCCACTAAACCCCGCACTTCACCTTCTTTCATTGTTAAACTAACACGTTCAACAGCCAAAATGGGTTTACTGCCAGTTAATAATTCAATGGAGAGGTTTCTTATATCAAGTAAGTTCATTAACTTTCCTTGTTAAGCTTAAGAGAGTGACGAATACCTTCACCAACTAAATTAGTTGCCACAACAGCAAACAAAATCGCTAAGCCGGGTAAATAAACGGCCCAAGGTGCAATATAAAATAAATCAATACCACTTTTTAGCATAGCGCCCCATTCAGGTAACGGAATAGGTGCTCCTAATCCTAGAAAACCTAACGCGGCAATGTCTAATATTGCTGCCGATTGCGCAAGTGTCGCTTGGCTGATTATTTTCTCTAAAATGTTAGGAAACACAGAGTAACTTAATATTCTAAGAGAGCCTGCACCATCTAAACGTGATGCCAATACATAGTCTTTTTCTAACTCTTCTTTTACGGCATTGCGTGTGGTGTGTATAAATTGGGGAATAAGCACAATAACGATAGCCCATAAGGTATTACTCAGTCCAGGCCCTAATATGGCGACAATAATTATGGCAAGTAATAGGGAAGGAATGGATAAAATCACATCTAAAAAATGATTTAAAAAACTCGCTTTAAAACCAGTTGTTAAAGCTGATAGTGAGCCAATTATTCCGCCAACAACTAAAGAGATCATCACCACAACAAAGCTTAAGCCAAAGGTTAACGATGCGCCGCTCATTAAGCGAGATAGCATGTCTCTGCCGAGTTCATCTGTACCTAATAAAAAGCTAATATTACCTTCATTATCCCAAGCAGGTGGGAGTAAAAGCATATCTAAATGACTTTCTATCGCTGAATAAGGCGTAAGAATAGGGGAGAACACAGCTAAAATAATTAAAAATATTGAGCAGCAAAAGCCTAGCATTGCTACCGGAGTTTGACGAAATGCTTGCCATAACCTGATAAAAGGCGATGGAAACTCTTCTTCTTGATATATTTTCTCACGAGCCATAACAGCAATCCCTAGTGTCAATATTTGTCCCGTATAAAACATAAAAGTTAAACATTTTTATTTTCTCGAGCTAATGGGTTAATGGCGGCATAAAGAAAATCAGTTAAAATATGAACGATAAAGATGAAGCACGATAGTACGAGTAAACCACTTTGAATCGCGGCGTAATCTCGTTGGTAAATACTGTCTATTAGCCAGCGGCCAATACCAGGCCAGCTAAAAATAACCTCAGTAACCATAGCTAGAGTGACTAAGTTGGCAAATTGTAAACCCACATGCCGAATAATTTTAACCAAAGCATTACGAATTGCATGATGATAAATAATTTGGCTGAAAGTTAATCCTTTAGCACTTGCTGCTCTAATATAACTTGTTTCAAGTACTTCTAGCATTGACGTTCTTGCAAGACGAATAAATATTGTTCCCGGTGCCATAGCAACCACACATGCCGGTAAAATAATATGTGCACTGGCATTTTGAAAAGCCTGCCACTTATAAATATTATCGCTTAATAAAATATCAATAAATTGAATGCCTGTTACGTGTTCAATTTCAAATAATAAACTGATTTGCCCTGCAGAAGGCAGCCAGTTCAACACGATAGAGAAAATTAAAATGGCTAATAACCCTAGCCAAAAAACAGGAATAGAGTAACCAATCATAGCGATAGATAAAATAACCTGATCCGCAGTTTTATTGTGTTTTATCGCGGCAATAAAACCTAAAGGAATGCCAATTACCATGGCTAGTAAAAGGGCAACCATGCTCAGCTCTATAGTCGCAGGTAATAGGTTGGCAATTTCAATACTAATTGGTATTTGACTAGACATAGACAAACCTAAATCACCATTTAAGACATGCGCTAAATAAGAAAAATATTGCATGATTATAGATTCGTCAGCCCGGTAAGCTTCTGAAAGCATTGCTAATTGCTCGGGTGTTGCGTTAATTTGTCCTGAGATATTGATTAAGGCATCCCCAGGAAATAAAAAGTTTAAACTAAAAGACAACATGGTAAGTAATAGCATGGTAAAAATAAATAAACTCAGTCGTCTTATGGTGAAAATTAACATGCTATTTTACACTCTCTGCGCTTTTGTATACGGTTGAGAAATTAATACCGCCAAAAGAAGGCATAATACTGCCTTTTACATTGTTTGATCTTGTTTGATAGCGCTTAGAATGAGCCAAAGGTAGTAATGGTATTTCTTGGCTAATCAGCGCTTGTGCTTTTGAGTAATATACTTTTCTTCGTTTGATATTCGTGGTTTTAACTGACATTTGTAAGAGTTTGTCAAACTCCTCGTTACACCACATAGTTGAATTACTACCCGAGCCTACAGATGCGCAACTTAATAGTGAAGTAAAGAAGTTATCAGGATCAGGGTGATCTGCTGTCCAACCAAGTAGTACGCTTTGGTGTTCACCTTGTTTAATGCGCTGTAAAAACGTTGCCCACTCGTAGCTGACAATATTTACCTTTATGTTAATTTCTTTTAAATCGGCCTGAATGAGTTTTGCCATTGTTAATGCACTTGGGTTATATGGACGTTGAATGTTCATCGCCCATATATCCATATCAAACCCTTTTTCAAAGCCAGCCTCTTTAAGTAATTGTTTGGCTTTTGATATTGAATAAACTTGATCTTCTACCTGTTCATCATACGCCCACGAACTACTTTGTAATAGCGATTTAGCAATTTCCGCCCTGCCAGAATAAATAGTTTCAATAATTACTTTTTTATTAATGGCGTAGGCAACCGCTTGACGGACTTTTTTATTATCGAAAGGGGGTTTTTGCGTATTAAATCCTAGATAAGCCACATTAAATGAGGTAACCGCTTCAAGAGTTAAATTAGCGTTTTCTTTAATTCTTTCATGGGCGATAGGGTACGATGCCACATCACATTCATTAGTTAGTACTTTGGTTAACCTTGATGTGTTACTAGGTGTTATATCAAAAACAAGCTGCTCAAGTGCGACTTTACCTTGCCAATAATCTTCATGACGATAATAACGAATTAATGAGCCTGCTTTATATTCTTTTAGTTTGAACGGGCCAGTACCAACAGGAAAAATATCAATTTGTTGATGGGCATTATTTTTGGCTAACTCATTGGCGTATTCTTGTGAAAGGATCACTGAAAAATCTGTTGCCAAATTAGCTAAAAATGAACTGTCAGGGCGCTTAAGTTTAAAGCGAACAGTGTAGTCATTAATTTTTTCAATATCTTCTACTAAAGCGCTTAAGCGTACACTTTGAAAAAAAGGATAATTTCCACCTGAAATAGGGTGAAACTCATTGTCCTTATCTAAAATACGATTAAAACTGAACAATACATCGTCAGCATTAAGTGTACGAGTCGGAGTAAAATAACTGGTAGAATGAAAAGTGATATTTTTTCTTAAGTAAAAAGTGATCATCATTCCGTCGCGAGTGACATGCCAAGATTTAGCAATAGAAGGGGTAATACTATTGTCTTTTGACTCGAAGGTGATCAATCTGTTGTATAAATGATTAGCTGTAGCATCTACTGTGGTGCCTGAGGTAATAATTTGTGGATTAAAACTCTCAGGCGAGCCTTCAATACAATAAACAATACTTTTATTGCTTAATGTAAAGTCACTTTCTTGGTTACAGGCTGTGCAACCTATAAGCGCAAAACCAATAGTCAGTAGCTTTCTATATGCTTTAGTAATATTTATCGAGTTATTCATCATCATTCTGACTACCATCTAACAGGTTATATTTTTTTAAATAACCTCTAAGTTGATGGTAGGTTAACCCTAGCGCTTCTGCTGTTTTTTTCTGATTAAATTGACAATTCGCCAACGCGGTAGTGATTAAATCAACTTCATAGCCTTGTGATAACGCTTTTAAGGACACAGGAAATTTAAGTGACAATGCAGCTAAAGGTTGGTCTGAAGTCTTATTATTAACAGATTGGCCTTGTTGAATTGTTGATTGTTCAATCGGTGCAGTGTTTGCCGGCTGAGAAGATGATAACGGTGTATTATCTTGAGTACTTTCTGGCATTCTATCACGGGTTTTTACTCTACCTGTTGGGCGATAAGGAGATTCGAATGGATCTACAACAAGATCATGCACCGGTAAATGTGGATTGTTACAACGATACACACTACGTTCAACTACGTTTTTAAGTTCTCGAATGTTACCAGGCCAGTGATAATCTAGCATGGCTCTTTTAGCCTTTTCAGTAAAACCACTGAATAATTCAAATTCTAGCTCTCGCGCCATATTTATCGCAAAATTTTCCGCTAAAATCATAATATCTTCTTGCCGTTCTCTTAAAGGCGGTAAAGTAATAACGTCAAAAGCTAGGCGATCTAGCAAATCAGCTCTAAATTCACCTGATTCAGCGAGTGATGGTAAATCTTCGTTAGTAGCTGCGACTAAGCGGACATCTGTTTTTATAGTTCTAGAGCCGCCAACACGTTCAAATTCTCCGTATTCAACAACTCGTAATAATTTTTCTTGAATAAGGCCTGAAGTATTGGCTATTTCATCCAAAAACAATGTGCCTTGGTTGGCTCGTTCAAATCGACCTTCATGCTTTTTACTTGCACCGGTAAATGCGCCACTGTCGTAACCAAATAATTCAGTTTCTAATAAATTTTCATTTAACGCTGCACAATTTAGCTTTAAGTAGTCTTGTTCCCACCGTTTAGACAAATAATGCAGTCGAGCAGCGACAAGTTCTTTACCTGTACCGCGTTCACCAATAATTAATACGGGTTTACTTAAAGGAGCTATTTGAGAAATTTGCTCTAAAACTTCCAGAAAATTATTGGATTGCCCAATTAAATTATCTTGTTGGTTAAAACGTGACATATGTAGACCTAATAATTGGTTTATTTCACTAACAAATAGTGTATTTTATTAATGCCTCAGTTTGAAGTTTTTTTTGGAATTATAATTTTTTCTTTTAAAACAGTTGGTTATTAATTTAATAAAACTTGGCTCAGAAAATGAATACATAAATATCAAGATTTACAATTTAAACCATTAATTGAGGTAGTCGTTATGGGTGTTTTTTCAAGGTTTACAGATATCATTAACTCTAATATTAATAGCTTATTAGATAAAGCGGAAGATCCAGAAAAAATGGTTCGCTTAATTATTCAGGAAATGGAAGATACCTTAGTTGAGGTACGTTCAACATCGGCAAAAACATTGGCAGATAAAAAAGAGATTTCGCGTCAAGCCACTAAGTATGAAAATGATGCAGAGCAATGGCAAGAAAAAGCAGAACTTGCATTAAGTAAAGGTCGTGATGATTTAGCCAGAGCAGCGTTAATAGAAAAAAGCAAATGTGCAGAAAACAGTGCTTCGCTAATTGAAGAGTTAACACATGTGGATGAACACATAAGTAAACTGCAAATAGAAATCTCGCAACTTCAAGATAAACTAGCTGATGCAAAAGCGCGCAAGAATGCCATTGCCATGCGAGAAAAAACAGTAAGTTCTCGTTTGAAAGTTAAGCAAAAAATTGATAGTGATCGAGTGAACGATGCATTAAGCCGTTTTGATTCTTACGAACGAAAAATTGATGACTTAGAAGGTCAAGTTGAATCGTTTGATATGGGAAGCAAATCGTTAGCAGACGAAATTGCTGACCTTGAAATTAATGAAGGTATTGATGACGAGTTAGCAAAGTTAAAAGCTAAAATGAAGAAGCCTGCAGCAAAAAGCAAAACTAAATAAAAATTAAAATAATTACTAGATGTAAAGGAGAACTATTGTGAGCGAAGTTATTATGGCACCGGTTATTATTTTCATGGTAATAGTAGCGCCAATTTGGTTGATACTACATTACCGAAGTAAAGGACAGGTTAGCCAAGGGTTAAGTGAAGAAGAATATGTTCAACTTTCTGAATTGTCTGAATTAGCAGATAAAATGGCTGACAGAATCAAAACATTGGAAGCTATTTTAGATGCGGAGACCCCTGATTGGAGGCAAAAAGCATGAATAAACGTCGAGGTGAACTATATCGCGACCCCAACAAAGGAAAGATTGCAGGTGTATGTGCAGGGGTAGCAGATTACTTTGGTTGGGAAACTTGGCTGGTAAGAATTTTAGTGGTCTCAGGGGTGCTTTTAGGCGGAGGATGGATTTTTGTTGTTTATATAGCAGCTTGGTTTATTCTTGATAAAAAGTCGGGTACTTCGCCAAAGGGAAAGCACTCTTCAACTAGCGCACCTATTGATCAGGTCGTTGAGTCCGTCAATGAATCGATTAAAGTCAAAGCTCGCATTTGGCAGTCAGGTGAACCGCCTAAGCAAGCTTTTCATGATATTAGACGTAAGTTTAATGGCTTAGAAAGTCAACTTAGAACGATGGAGAAATATGTCACCTCGCCAGAGTTTACCGTATCAAGAGAAATTAATCGTTTGTAAGCTTATATTTCAACATATCCCCAAAAAGCAACGAAAGTTGCTTTTTTTATAAAGGAAATAAATAGCTATTATCCTCTGAATTTAGTCGGTAGTATTGTTGAATAATTTTATGGGTAATCATCCAGATATTTGTTTTAAACAAATAAGTTAGAGCATATGGCGTTAATTAATAAAGACAAAATTGATAAATTTAAATCCAAAGCGAATGATCTTCTTCATCGAACGATAGATCAACATGTCACACTTGCTGTTACTGGTTTAAGCCGCAGTGGAAAAACAGCATTTATTACTTCTTTAGTTAACCAATTAATTAATGAGGGTAATGGTTCACATCTCAGCTTTTTTACACCGGTTCATCAAGATCAGTTTATTGCGGCTAAACGTGTTCCACAAAAAAACCTCCATATTGCTCGTTTTGATTATGACAACGCGATTGCTTCTTTTACTAGTCAGCCGCCATCTTGGCCTGAGCCAACGCATGGAATTAGTGAAGTACGCCTTGCTATTCGTTACAAACCTAAAGGCTCTTTGCTTAAATATGCGACAGATATGGCTACGTTAACCTTAGATATTACTGATTATCCTGGAGAGTGGTTACTTGATTTACCTATGCTAAATCAAACATTTGAGCAGTGGTCAGAACAAACCGTTGAGTTATTGTTAACATCGCCGCGTGCTCAATTGAGCGAAAGTTTTCTTGATAAGGTTAAAGAAATCGATCCTTTTCAGCCCGCTGATGAAAATCTCATGGCGCAATTAGCTCAAGAATATACTGAATTATTACATACCTTTAGAAATGAACTTGGTTTGTCCGTTATTCAACCAGGACGTTTTATTTTACCGGGGGAGTTAGCCGGCGCACCCATTTTAGAGTTTATACCTTTTGCTAATTTTGCTGAACTTGATGCTAACGAATATCAAAATGCCAGTGATGATACCTTTATTGGTATGTTACGAGCGCGCTACGTAGAATATAAAGAGCGGGTGGTTCGTCAGTTTTATAAAAAGCACTTTTTAAGTTTTGATCGTCAAATTGTTTTAGCTGATTGTTTATCGCCACTAAATAAAGGGCCGGAAAGCTTTGCTGACCTGCAATTAGCAATCACTATGATTTTAGAAAGTTACAGTTATGGGCAATCGAGTTTATTCTCTCGATTATTTTCTCCTAAGATTGATCGATTATTGTTTGCAGCAACCAAAGCTGATCATGTTACGCAAGAGCAACACGGTAATTTAGTGTCGCTGTTGAATGAATTAATATATCAATCAAAACACCAATTAAATTACGATGCCATTAAGATGAAAACACTGGCTATTGCATCGGTAAAAGCAACCACGGCAGGAAAAAGCATACATCAAGGACAACAGGTTCCCGTTATTCAAGGTCGTCGCTCGAGTGATGACAAAACTATTACGGTCTTTCCTGGCTCGGTGCCTAAAAAGTTGCCAGATGATGAGTATTGGCGAGAACAACACTTTAATTTTATTGCATTTGAGCCACAACAATCAATCGCCCCTTACGAGTGTTTGCCGCATATGAGAATGGATCAAGTGTTACAATTTTTGCTCGGAGATAAAATGAAATGAGTAAGTTAACTAATCAAGAGCAAAGTCATTCAACAGCTGAAACGCTCGATAAATTTAAAAACCAACAACAAATTTTATTTGATGAAACTGAACTAGCTCCCGCTAATGATTCAGAAATAGAACTGTCGCAACAAGTAATGTTTGATAATCAAGACTTATTACCTATTGAACAAAACCTCGAAGACGAAAATGAAACATTAATGAAAGACATTAAGTTGCAGAGTAAACCAAGATGGATTTGGCGAATAGTCTTAACATTATTATTAATAATGGTGTGTGTAGAAACCGTTGACTTTTTTATGACTGGTTTTGTTCAGTCACCTATTTCTACTAGTATTTATGGTGTTATTTTAGCCGGGTTAGGTTTTATTGCAGGTGGTGCGCTGTGGCGTGAAATTGTCGGACTAAAGCAACTTAAGAGCCAACAAGATTTAAGAAGCAAAGCT
Organism: Colwellia sp. SU-HH01217; assembly: GCF_057543495.1. Lineage (NCBI taxonomy): Bacteria > Pseudomonadati > Pseudomonadota > Gammaproteobacteria > Alteromonadales > Colwelliaceae > Colwellia > Colwellia sp. SU-HH01217. The sequence continues at coordinate 15,860 of NZ_BAAJLX010000013.1, forward strand.
GTTGAAACACTAGAAAATGACACACCATTAGACGTTGAACAATTTTGTCAAACACTATCTAAAAATTTACCGTCGGATTTAATGTCAGATAAAGAAGGGCACTGGGAAGATGTTGTTAAAGAAAATTATTCTGACAGTGAATTACTGCAGCTGTATTCAAAACTTGTTTTGAGTAAAGTTGATCAAAAAGTTATTGCGCAAATCTCTAAGTTCTCAACAGAAGCTGTAGTGTTAGTGTCACTAAGTCCTGTTGCCGTAATTGATATGCTAATTATGCTCTGGCGCAATCTGAGAATGTTAGACAAAATATCAGGTCTTTATGGTTTAAAACTGGGGTATTGGAGTCGTATTAAATTAATCAAACAAGTCTTTATCAATATGGCTTACGCCGGAGCTAGTGAACTTATCGCTGATTTTGGCACAGACATGGTTGGTGCCGATTTGCTTGGTAAAATGTCTGCACGTCTTGCTCAAGGGTTAGGCGCAGGTTTGTTAACATCGAGACTAGGATTAAAGGCAATGCATGCTTGCCGACCATTACCATTTGATGATGACGCGCCTAAAATAGCTGAAATACGCAAAGAAATATTAAGCCAAATTAAAACATTAATTAAAAATTAATCGTTGCATATTGTTGACTCAATTTAAGGTGTTTTTTAAATGAAATATTGGCTTTATTATTGTACAAATTAGTTTACAATGTCGCCAATTAAACATTTTGATAAAGGTTAGTGTAAATGCGTTTGGAAATCACTTGTAGTGACCGTGTTGGCATGGGACAGAAAATATTAGGTATTTTTGTTGAACATGATATCAATGTACGCGGCATTGAGTTTAACCAACTCGGCAGAGTTTTTATTGATATTCCTGATCTCGACTTTTCTGCTTTACAACAATTTATGCCTCAACTGCGTTTACTTGAAGGCGTGGGCGATGTAAAAACTTCGCCTTATATGCCTTCTGAGCGTCAACGCAATGAGTTAGCTACTTTGGTTCAAACATTTCCTGACCCTTTTATTTCAATTGATGGCAAAGGTAATATCATTCAATTGAATGCGGTTGCCGCAGAAAGTCTTGGCGACAATGAAGAGTATTTTGTTGGTGAACCTATCAGTAGCTTAATTAAAGGTTTTAATTTTTCTCGCTGGATAGATAACAATGATGTATTAGCGCAAACCCGCCGCTTGAAATTTCAAGATGAAGATTTTGTTGCTGATATCTTACCAATAAATGTTGAAAATGACTCAGGCAAACAAGTTTTTGTTGGCGCAGTGCTTATTTTGAAATCTGAAATGAGATTGGGCGAGCAAATGAGTGCATTTAAACAACCTAATGACAACGAGTTTTCGGGTATTCAAAGTAATAGTAGCGCAATGCGCAAAGTGATACGAGAAGCTAAACGTATGTCTTTGTTAGATTCTGCTGTATTAATTGTTGGCGAAACTGGTACCGGAAAAGAATTGTTAGCTAGAGCTTGTCACGCCTCCAGTGATAGAGCTGCAAACCCATTTATGACATTAAGTTGCGCTACTTTACCTGACGATGCTGCTGAGACAGAGCTTTTTGGCTCAGGAAGCTCCGGTGATTCAACAGCCAAACGGGGATTATTTGAGCTTGCTGATGGCGGTTCTATCTTTCTTGATGAAGTTGGGGAAATGTCAGCTAAGCTGCAAACTAAATTATTAAGAGTTATTCAGGATGGCAGCTTTAGACGAGTTGACGATGAAAAAGAGTTTAAAGTAAATGTAAGAATAATTTGTTCAACTAATAAAGACTTACTTAACTTAGTTTCGTTGGGGGAATTTAGAGAAGATCTTTATTATCGTTTAAATGTTCTCGGTCTTAATATTCCTCCGCTGAGAGATCGTCGTAATGATATCTTACCGTTAGCAGAGCTATTTATTGTTCGTTCGGCGAATAAACTAGGAAAAAGTAGAGTAAAGCTCGACGATGAATGTCGAGAGTTTGTTGAACATTACCCATGGCCTGGCAATGTACGACAACTGGAAAATGTAATTATTCGTGCAGTATCGTTAATGGAAGGGAATGTTATTTCAATAGAGCACCTTCACTTACCTGCTTATACCCGCGAACATGGTTATTTAGAGCAAGAGTTTGAAGGCACCTTAGACGGTGCGGTAAAAAACTTTGAAGCTGATTTATTACGAAAACTTTACCCAGCTTATCCAAGTACTCGACAACTCGCTAAAAAGTTAGGATTAAGTCACACGGCTATTGCTAATAAATTACGCGAATACGATATTAATAAGAAAACCGTAAAGATCTAAATACAAGCGCTGCTAGCCCCAAAACCCTTATTTTTTAAGGTTAGCAGCACCTATTTAATCTAAAACTACAGTTATTCACCTTCAAGTAGGCAATTTAACGGTAATTTATGTAAACAATTACAGACATATTTCAGGCAAAGCCATCCTACTTCATTCCCTAGTATTTTATTTCAATTTCCGTAAAATTCACTGCACTATTAGTAAACTCGATTGTTATTAAGCCTAATCAATAAATTAACAGCAAACGATCAGGTTTTATTTGAGAATCAATTAACAATAAACAAGTAAGGTTGTGAAATGAAGTTAGCTACACTTAAAAATAATACCCGCGACGGCCAGTTAGTCGTGGTAAGTCGTGATTTATCAACAGCCGTTGTGGTTGCTGATATTGCTACAACATTACAGCAAGCAATCGATAACTGGGCTGAGGTTAGCGATAAACTAGCAACAATTTACCAAGCATTAAATGACGGTACACTCGATAATACCTTAGCTTTTGAGCAAAAAAATTGTGAATCTCCACTGCCTCGTGCTTACCAATGGGCAGATGCAAGTGCATATGTAAATCATGTTGAATTAGTGCGTAAAGCGCGTAATGCAGAAATGCCAGAAACATTCTGGACGGATCCTTTAATGTACCAAGGAGGATCAGATGCTTTTATTGGTCCTAGAGATGAGATTAAAGTTGCCTCGCAAGATTATGGTATTGACTTTGAATCTGAAGTTGCAGTGATAACTGATGATGTGCCTATGGGCGCATCTCCAGAAGAAGCGGCTAGCCACATAAAACTGTTAATGCTAGTAAATGATGTTTCGCTTAGAAATCTTATTCCTGGCGAGCTTGCGAAAGGATTTGGCTTTTTCAGCTCTAAGCCTTCAAGCGCGTTTTCTCCTGTAGCAATTACACCAGATGAATTAGGCGATGCTTGGGATGGTAAAAAGTTACATTTACCATTAACAACACATTTAAATGATGAATTATTTGGTCAACCTAATTGTGGTGTTGATATGACTTTTGATTTTCCAACGATAGTGGCGCACGCCGCGACAACTCGTCCATTGTCGGCTGGTTGTATTGTTGGCTCAGGCACTATTTCTAATTATGATCGCAGTGCAGGATCAAGCTGTTTAGCTGAAAAACGTATGTTAGAAATTATCGCTGACGGTAAGCCGGCTACTTCGTTTATGAATTTTGGTGATAAAGTTCGTATCGAAATGTTTGATACGAATGGTGAGAGTATTTTTGGTGCGATAGATCAAGTCGTTAGCCGTTATCAAAAATAGCACTAAGTTTTTAAGCTATAAAAGTAAAGGATTGGTTAATGAAATTATATGGTTATTGGCGTTCATCTGCTGCTTATCGCGTGCGCATCGCTCTACACTTAAAACAAGTTGAGTTTGAGTCAATCTCAGTGCATTTGGTTAACAATGGCGGAGAGCAACATCAAGACGACTATGTCGCTTTAAATCCGAGCCATTTAGTGCCTACTTTGGTTGATGGTGAGTTAGTGCTTAATCAATCCCTTGCGATTATTGACTATTTGGATAATCGGTATGAGCAGTCGCCACTATATCCGAAAGATATAGCTTTAAAGGCGCGAGTACAAGCCCTTGCATTAGACATTGCTTGTGAGATCCACCCTGTGAATAATTTGCGAGTGCAACAGTATTTAAGCCGAGAGTTGAAAGCTGATGAAACCGCTAAAACAGCATGGGTTAACCATTGGATGTCAACGGGCTTTGCGAGTGTCGAGGCGCAGCTTGCTAAAACTAGCGGAAGATTTTGTTTCGCAGATGAAGTGAGCGTAGCAGACATTTGTTTAGTACCTCAAGTGTATAATGCGAAGCGTTTTGGTGTCGACTTAACGCCATACCCAATAATTTGTAAAGTTGTTAATAATTGTCAGCAACTTCAAGCCTTTCAACGTGCCTTACCCGAAAACCAAGAAGATGCGCAATAAAATAATCTTCAATAGCAAATGACTTAAAAAAGAGAAAATTTATATTTTCTCTTTTTTTTTAATGAGTTAATCAGCTATGATAAACTCATAAAGCTTCTATTATTTGGAGTGATTCTTAAGAGTGAATAACATTAAACTCACCCAAGACGAAAACCTGTCATTTAAAATAACTCACCAGTTATTGCCACAAGATCATCAGCGTATTGATCTGTACTTTTCTTTGCCAGTAGAAATGGGGATTAGCCCAACGACATTAACAGAAGAAAATTATTTTCATAGTAGCATTAAATGTCATAGTGCTTATTACTCTGATCAACTGCATTTACCTTTGGTGCGCAGTCGCTTTATCAGCCAAAAAAAAGGGGAGCAAAGCGATTACCGCTTAAATCTTAATTTATTTTCCTATCAAATTCGCTTAGCTTTAGATACTGACGTTAAGCAAACTTTGCAGTTAACATCGGTTGATGAGTTTTACGCTCAATCAATAGAAGTGGCTGAACAAACCGTTGCTTTACTAAAAAAACTTAGACGGTATACACCGCCAGATAAGAAGTTAAAACCTTTCTTTGATAATGCTGATAATTATTTAAGTTGGCATGTTGAGCAATCTTTTCTTAAATTACTTTCTCGAGGCCCCAAAAGTAGTGAGCATAGTGTAGAACGTAAGTTTCTATTTGATTTATGCCGAAAGGAGAGCGAATACCGTACAGATAATCAATATAACTCGCAACTTACGTTGAGCGATCCTAATCGAATAACTAATAAAATGCGTTTATTACAACGTTTGATTGAATATGGCGTGGTTTTTCAAAAGGATACCAAAAACCTTAATACCAACTTAAAGCGATTAGTTAGAGGTACCGTAACAGCGGTCATTATGGCTTTTGTCATGATGCTTGTGTTAAATGCTCGCTCTAGCTTTGCAGAAGTGACTATTGCATTGGTAGGCATGTTAGGGATTATTTATGGCTTACGTGAAATATTCAAAGATGATATTACTCGTATAATTTGGCGAAAAATTCAGCAAGGTTTACCAAAATGGAAGCTAATATTTACTAACAGCATTACTAAATCACGAATGATGAGTCAAACTTTATGGCTTGAGTATATGCGCCCTAAAGAGTTACCTAAAGAAGTCGATTCTCTATTTCAGCAACGTCGACATCAAAATAAACAAGCAGCAAGGTTATTACACTTTCGCAGTGATACAAAAGTTTTTGCTAAGCAGTTTTTACCAGGGTATGGTGAAATTCAAGGGCAAATATTTTTTAATTTAACCCCCTTTATTCGATTCCTTAAAAAAGGAGAGGGTCGGCTTTATTCACTCGATGGCAATAAAATAACTAAGCAATCTGTAGAGCGTCGTTATCAAATTAATCTCGTTTTAGTGCAAACAGATAAAAGCTCTTTAAAGCATTTACAACGCTTTAAAGTGACCCTGAATCGTTCAGGGATTATTAATATTGAAGCGATGGAGGAGCATTAATTAACCTGAATTCCAACTGGTGTATAATTAACCAAAACTTCGCGTCAATCGAAGACGCTTACCTCAGAAGTAAGAAAAACTTTTTACTAGAGAAACATTTGTAAAGCCTAGCTCAAGTTAATTAATAATTATTTTTGTAAAGTAGCGAGTTATTCAGCTGAGATTGTTTTTATCGTCTATTATTAATGGAGTGAATTATCCTTACTTTTTAAACAGAGGTGAAATATTTAACATTCCCCCTTGTTTTTAAAAAAATTTGCCCCCAGTCTTATTAGTGATGTCATAAAAAAAAGGAAAAGCTATGAAAATAAATCTTTCTGGTCACCATGTTGAAGTAAACGACTCCATTCAAGCCGATATAGAAGAAAAATTCTCCAAGATAGCCAGTCACTTTCCAACGTTGATTGCGCTCGATGTAATTATTTCAAAAGAAAGCAATAAACATAGAGTAGAAATTACCACCACTTATGAAGGGGGGCGTATTTCAGCAACTGCCACCGATGATGTAATGTATCCAGCGATAGCCAGTGCTAAGAAAAAACTAGATGCTGCATTGAAACATCGTAAAGGACAACTTAAAGCGAATTTACATGCAAAACCTGAAGTGACACAACCTGATATAGCCCATGAAAAAGTACAAGAAATGAACTTAAATTAAGTACAATTTGCTGTTTAATCTTACCTAAAAGGCCGATTTATCGGTCTTTTTTATTTGCCTCTTTTTAATTAATTAAATTAGCAGTAATAAGATAGTGTTTGTTCAACGACGAAGATCTTTGTACTATAGCTCTTTCTCCTCATATTTAATGACCACCATGAATTTAACGCCAGAACGAATTGCCACAATTGAAAAGTTTGACGAACAAAAACGTTTTAACTATTTACTTGAAGAGGTTATCAAGCATCGAGAAGTTTGGCTGCTTGTCGATGAATATGGTTGCATGATGTTAAATACTGATGATGAAGATTGCGTACCTGTTTGGCCAAATAAAGAATTCGCAGAAAACTGGATCACAGGCGATTGGCAGGCGTGTAAAGCAGAAGCGATATCGCTCAATAAATGGCAAAGTCGATGGACGCAAGGACTAGCAGAAGACGAGCTTTCTATTGTTGTTTTTCCTAATCAAGCGGAAGAAGGGTTGGTGTTATTTCCTGATGAATTTGATTTTGAATTAACGAAGCAAGCTAAAAAAATGAAAAAATAAAACCTAAACCCGCGAATATTTATATTCTTTATTGAATTTCTTTTATGATAAAAAACATTGTTTCACTATTTTTTTTAATTTCAATTACTGCATGTACAAGCACAGATTGGCGTACAGCGAGTCGTGAGCCAGCAGGAATTGCTCCTGATCCCGTTATTGAACACTCTGCTGTTATTGAGTTTTACGCCGCAGATGCTTTTAGCTGGCGAGGCTGGTTTGCAGTGCATTCTTGGATTGCTGTTAAAGAAGAAAATTCGGCAGAGTATACTGTTTATGAAGTAGTGGGCTGGCGGCTAAACCAAGGTTTGTCACCGTTAAGTGAGTATAAAACCACCACACCCGATCGTTACTGGTTTGGTGCTAAACCTAAAAAAATTCTTTCAATTTCAGGCGGCAAAGCCACGAGGCTTATTCCTCAAATTGCTGATGCGGTTAGACGTTACCCTTGGGCTGAACAATATACGGTATTTCCCGGTCCTAACAGTAATACATTTCCAACATGGATAGGACTACAGGTACCTGAGTTAGGGTTAAGTATGCCTTTTAGCGCTATTGGTAGTAGTTATGCTAATTGCAATGAATAAAATAGAATTTTGAGTAATGCACCAAACTTGTTTTTTCTAGCTTGATTCTTGATTTATTGGGGAGTATTAATGCAAAAAATGTTAAATATGGATTTTAGCCAAAGGGTAGTGATAAACACTCAGCAGCAAGAGTGGTTAGCAAGTCCATCAAAAGGTGTTTGGCGCAAACCATTAGCCAGAGAAAATGTCGAGCAAGGCCATGCAACCAGTATTGTCCGTTACGATGCAGGTGCGAGCTTTACAGAGCATCCTCATCCTAAAGGTGAAGAGATCCTAGTGCTTGAGGGTGTATTTTCTGACGAAACAGGTGATTACCCTGCGGGCAGTTATTTAAGAAATCCTGAAGGTTTTAGTCACTCCCCTTTCAGTAAAGAAGGGTGTGTTTTGTTGGTAAAACTACATCAATTTCAAGCCAATGATCAACAACGACTTTGTATTGATACAAATAATACTCCATGGCAACAAGGCAATGGTCATTTAAAAGTGATGCCAATGCATAATTTTGGTACTGAATCTACAGCACTAGTGCTTTGGCCTGCAGGTGAGAAATTTCAGCCTCATGTTCACGCTGGTGGAGAGGAGATATTTGTTATCAGTGGCGAGTTTATTGATGAACAAGGCCGATACCCAGAAGGCAGCTGGATCAGATCACCTCACATGAGTCGGCATAATCCTTATGTTGAGCAAACTACGTTAATTTTAGTTAAAACAGGACACCTTTAAGGTGTGAGTCAATACAATGGTAAATAAAGTATCCACAGAAATACAAACCAAAGCAATGAAGGTGGCAAAATCTACGCAAAAGCCTGGACAAACTAAAGAACAAACCAAGCTAATTGCTCAAGGAATTGAAAAAGGGATCAGCGAATATAAAAAGCAGCAAAGCAAAAAAGCAAGAGAGCGAGATAAAGAGCGTAAAGCTCAGATTAAGCTTAAAGAAAAAGCGCAAGGCGAAGAATCTGCCGAGTCTGTTCAAACAAGTATACAAAGTGCGGTAAAATTGCCTTGGTTATTATTAGCGCTTAGTTGGCTTGGTTTTATCATTTACTTATTATTACAATAATACTCACGATAGTTGTAATGCTAACAACACTTAAAAGGATAAAGTAATGCAGTTTAAAACGTTTAAATTGTTATTCGCGATAGTCTACCTGCTCGGGTTTTCGACTATGGCATTTGCTGACGATAAAAAAGCAGACGAGCGCGGTGACTACATTCGCGCTAATTATGTTAAGTATGAATACCAAATACCGATGAGAGATGGCGTTAAGCTGTTTACGTCGGTCTATTTACCCGCTGATGACTCTAAAAAATACCCAATGATGATGCAGCGTACACCGTACAGAGTTGCACCTTATGGTAGCGATAAATACAAAACACGTTTAGGTCCTGATGAAATTTTTGAAAAAGAAGGCTTTATCTTTGTTTTTCAAGATGTTCGCGGTAAATTTATGTCGCAAGGCGAATACGTTAACATGCGCCCACAAGATGCATATAAACGTGGTAAAAAAGCGGTTGATGATGCAACCGACACCTACGACACAATCGAGTGGTTAGTTAAAAACATTAAAAATAATAATGGTAAAGTAGGAATGTGGGGGACTTCGTACCCAGGTTATTATACTTCTGTTGCTGCAATAAACAGTCATAAAGCATTAAAAGCTATTTCTCCTCAGGCACCTATTGCTGATTGGTTCTTTGATGACTTTCATCGTAACGGTGCATTTGTTACTCCTATGGCATTTATCTTTTTTGACACGTTCGACAAATTACGCGATAAGCCCCATGAAGCTTGGCCAGAAGGTATGAAGTCTATCACGCCTGATGGTTATGATTTCTTTCGTCAGTTAGGTCCATTATCCAATGTGAATAAAAACTACTTTAAGGGCAAACGTCCGTTTTGGAATGAGTTAATTCAACACCCCAATTACGATGAATATTGGCAGGCTAGAAACATATTACCGCATTTGAAAAAAACTAAACCTGCCACATTAGTTGTTGGTGGTTGGTACGATACTGAAGATTTATATGGTCCACTTTCCACGTATCAAACCATGTCAAAGAATAACAATAAAGACCACATAAAAATGATTATGGGCCCTTGGTATCATGGTCAATGGAACAGTGGTAAAGGCGATAAGTTAGGTGAGGCTGATTTTGGTTTTAATACCAGTAAATGGTTTCAAGAAGAAGTGCTATTGCCTTTTTTCGTTCAACATTTAAAAGGTGGTGATGATGCTGAACTGGCTACTGCAACCATGTTTGAAACCGGCAGTAATCGCTGGAGAAAATTTGCTTCTTGGCCGCCTGAAGAGACGAAAAATAAACAGTTATTCTTAGCCTCAAATGAATCATTAGTAGCAGAGCTGCCGTCAGATAAAGATAGTGATGCTAGCTTTAGTGAATATGTTAGTGATCCAAATAAACCTGTTCCACATTCAGCTAGTATTAGCCGAGGTTGGGACAGACCTTATATGGTAGAAGATCAACGTTTTACTGCACGCCGCTCAGATGTTTTAGTGTTTGAAACTGAAGTGATGGAGCATGACCAAACCCTTGCAGGCGCAATTGATTTAGACTTATGGTTTTCTACTAGCCAAACATCGGCGGATATTGTCGTTAAATTGATTGATGTTTTTCCAGGAAAAGATGTCAATGTTGATAAAGTAGATAGTGCCAAAGGTAATCGTCATGAGTTGGTACGTTGGGGCGTTATTCGTGGTCGTTTTCGTGAGAGTATGAGCGAGCCGGTACCCTTTATAGCCAACAAGCCAACTAAGGTAGCATTTGAGCTTTATGATGTGTTGCATACCATAAAGCGAGGTCATAAATTACAAATTCAAATACAAAGTAGTATGTTTCCTTTTCTAGATATTAATCCGCAAAATTATGTCGATAATATCTTTAATGCAACCGAAGAAGACTTTGTAAAAGCGACACATAAAATTTATCATAATGCGACTTACCCTAGCTCGATAAGTTTTAAAACAATTGATTAATATCGACCTTCAATAGAATTAATCGATAATAATAAACAGATAAAAAAACCGATAATATATTTATTATCGGTTTTTTTTATTGCTTAAAAGAGGGGAGCATTAACTTAATTTGGCCAATTCTCCAATAGGAGAGTCAAGCGAGTCTGGTGGTACAGTAAACCAGCGTGGCCCTTTATCTGTCATGTATAAACAGTCTTCTAATCGCACTCCAAAACTGCCAGGAATGTATATACCCGGCTCGTTAGAGAAGCACATTCCTGCTTGCAGTTTTTCTTGTTCGCCATGGACAAAATTAACACTTTCATGGCCTTTCATTCCTATGCCGTGGCCGGTGCGGTGAGACAAGCCTGGTAATTTATAGTCGGGCCCTAAACCTTGTGTTTGATAATATTGTCTAACAGCATCGTCAACTTTACCAGCAGGGGTACCAATTTTAGCAGTTTCAAAGGCAATTTCTTGCCCTTGTCTAACAGTACGCCATATTTTTTCTTGATACTTAGACGGCTGGCCAACCACAAAAGTACGGCTAATATCAGACTGATACCCATAAACACTACAACCACAATCCATTAATACAATAGAGCCTTCTTTTATCGATTGTTTTTGTTTAGTGCCATGTGGAAATGCGCTGGCCTCGTTAATTAATGCCATATTCCAGATGCCTTGACCACCTAACGATGATTGTGCGCTGTGCATTAATGTTTTTACATCCGAGCCTGTCATTCCTACGGCTAACTGGGAATAGACATAAGCATAGGCGTTTAAAGTAATTTCGTTAGCTTTGTGCATCAATTGCAGTTCATGCGCACTTTTAATCATCCGACAGCCACGAGTAATGGGTTCAGCACTTACATCTTTCATTGCAGAAACTTCAGACATTATGCCTTGTAAAACAAAGTAGCGTACCGAGTGTTCAAAAGCGAGATTGCCTTTGGTTAAGCCTCTGTCTTTAAGTATCTGTTTGACTTGCTTAAATGGACTTTCATGCTCTTGCCATACTCTAACATCATCACCAATTACTAAGCTTTCACGAATACTTGGTTCTTCAAAAAATGGGCAAACAACAGCAATTTCTCCACTTTGTGGAATAATAACAGCAGTAACTCGTTCACTACGCCACCACTGAATTCCGGTAAAGTAGTCCATAGAAGGGCCGGGCTCTAGCACTAAAGCAGCAATGTTGGCGTGTTGCATAATTTTTTGAGCTTTGGCTATTCTTGCTTTTCGCTCTGCCAATGTGATACCAGAAACAGACCTTGTGATATCTTTGAGAATACTACTTGGGGTGGGATTTTTAGGACTTTCTTTGGCTTGGCTAGTAACCGATAGCGCAACTAAACTAGCGCCACTGGCTTTTAAAAAATCTCTTTTTGAAATGTTCATTTTGATTGCCTAATAGGAGGTTTACGTGAATAAACAATACACTAGTCCTATTTTAATCTAACAGCAAGTTCAAGCCGTTCAAAGGCAAGTAATTTACGTTAAATGGTTTGCCTACCTGTAGTCAAACCATTGAATAAATGACTAACTAAACAGCTGATTTTCTAGCGTTTTACCATTAACTATTTGACGGTATGCCCAATTATTTTTATGACACAAATGCAATATTTGCATATCTATAGGTAAATAGTTGAGAACATCAATCATTGGAAGGTTATTTTGCTCCGCTGTCTGAGTTTGCGTCTTAGGGGCAATTGTAATTAAATATTCTTTGTCTTGAGTTTTTTCCACTGACAGTATCGACTCGATTAACAATAGAGTTTGTTCAAACTCAGGGATAAGGTTTGCCATTCTAATAGTAATAAAAGATTGTTGATTATTTGTTGAGTGCTGCCTATCGTTATTACTGCTATTTTGATGTTCTCGTAAAACGCCCTTATCTAAAAACAACACTTGCTTACATAAACGTTCAAGTTCACTTAGGTCATGAGAACTTAAAATAAAAGTAATCTCGTTTGATAAATTAGCAACTAATTGTCGTATTTCTCTTGCATGTAAGGGATCAAGACCAGCTGTGGCCTCATCTAGCATTACGATTTCAGGGGAGCCGATAAGCGCTTGTGCAATGGTTACTCGTTTGCGCATGCCGTGGGAAAGTGCTTCAGGTTTTTCATTTAATACTTCGCTTAAACCGACTAGGTCTAATGTACGCTCAGCTTCAAATTGGCTTTTTTTACCTGTAAAGCCTTGTAGCTTGCCATAAAACTTTAATTGATGAGCAATCGAAAATCTTGGATCTAATTGAGCATCTTGTGGCAATGCGGCTAATCTACCAAAGGTTGCTGCACTTCCAGCGTTCTGACCAAAAATAGATATTTGACCAGAACTTGGCTGAATATAACCACATAACATGCTAAATAACGTTGTTTTACCAGCACCGTTGGGACCAACTAATGCAACAGGATCACCTTTTTGTATTTCAAAATCGACTTTGTTAAGCGCTTGTTTACTGCCAAAATTTTTGCATAATTGATTAACTTTTATTAAGGGAAAATGATTGTTGGTCATTACAATGCACTCCTTTTCATCACTATACTTGCAAGGGATAAATAGCAGCAGGTTTGTATCAAGGGTATTAAATAAAGTGTGAGGTCAAAACTGCTTTGACTAGCTGTTTCGCTAAGTTGCACACCAGGAAAAATGTAGTGTAATTGTTCAGCGATTGGCAGTTGGTAACTTATTAATCCGATGAACATAGCGCCTAAACCAAAATAAAGTAGCGTAACAACACTGGTTAGTTTGGCTGAGCGAAGAAAGCTATTAAAGAAACTCGTTAATGCAATAAATGGTAAAACCACAACAATTAATTCAAAAAAAAGCTGACTACCTTTTGAAAGTGCAGGTAATAATAAACGACTATCTCGCCACGTAGCCATGGCTGTCATTGCTAATAACGTTAATACAATTAACAATGCGATGATTAATACTTGACCTAAAAATCGACCAAAGATTATTTCATTACGGCTAGCTCTTAAGGCAATAAATCTAAGAGTGCCACGGGTACGATCTGCACAAGTTTGATCGCTAGAGGCTCCTAAGGCAAATATCGGAAAAGCATAAAGTGCGATTAACCAATAGATGGTGAACTCAGGCACAGGCCAAGTAAGCAACTCAGATAAACCTAAACTACCAAACATCTCACTTGCAAACTCCTTAAATCCGTCAGAAGAAACAATGTTGACCGCAGAGTTTATTGGATAATACAAAATAAGAAACCAAACAGTGGCAAATGCTAGCAAAGCTAACACGCCCCGTTTTGTTAAAAATAAGCGGACTAATTCAAATTTTGCTATCGTCCAAATTCGCAGAAAATTAACTGGGGAAAATTGGGAAGTAATCAAGCGTGAGACTCTAGTAATTAAGTATTAGGTTTACATTAATCGTCGTGGTATTAAATAGCTAGTGCTCATTTGTAATAAAATTTTAAAGTGTTGCTATCCGATATAATTAGAGTAGGAAAATTAACTGCGCCTACTTATTTTGGGTTAATTATTGACTGCTCTTTTAGTGGCTTCCATTGCTCTTCTTCTGTCTCTTGCCAGCGGAGTGATATCATCGTGTAACTTTTTCTCCCAACCTAAAGCAAAGTATATTTCTGCCATTAAGAAAAATGGACCAATAAGAAATTGGCTTAAATCATCAATAAATGCGGGTTTTGCTTTTTCAAAATAGTGGCCAATAAATTGAATCACCCAGCCAATAACAAAAATAATAATAGCCAGTAAATAAGCATTATCTATGGCAGCGACTTTCTCCGCAAAATAGACATTAGGGATAATGTACAAAACCATACCTAAAGCAATACGCCAGTGAAGTTTAAAGTAATATAATAGTGCTATTGTAAAGAATACTTTGGCAGCAGTAACTTTAAGAGTAATACCTAAAAGGGTGATATCAATGCTCGATAAGCTCAATAGTAAGGTAATAGCCCAAACTATAAGTGGTACGCCGATAAAGTGCGTTTGCACATTTTTTTTATTAAAATGAACGCTTTTATATCGTGATAGCTGCTCTTCGACACTTTTCATTATTATTATCTCATTATGAACATTTAATCATCATGTCAATTTCGCACTAAGTTGTAAAGTGATGCTGTTATTTAAATTGTACTTTTGTGCTATTTGTTATTTCAATCATTATGTTTACTGATCTTTGTTGCAATTTACTGGTTAAAAATAACACTTGATTACAGCTAAATACTGGTTATTCAATTACTATTTTCATCAACAAGGTAATAGAAGTAATTCGTGAAAATATTGAGGTGACTTATGATCAGTAGCATTACTAATAACGTGTACCCAGCTCAGCCAGTACCACCAATAAACTGGATTACACCAGAAATTAAAAACGAATTAAAAGACAGTGCCCAAGCAAAAATTGATGACGCACTAAATACTATTGAAGAAAATAAAAACAAAGATTGGCAGTTAACACTTGGCCAGTCTTATGTGAATACTCAAAAGGCTGCGGTTAATGCTTATATGTTATCTGCAAATGGTGAAACACTTTATGATACAGAAAATAGCAATCATAAAGTTTCATCACTAAGTGATATTCATAGCCAGCTAATGAATGAATATTTGGCTGTTAAATATGATAAACTGTCAAAGATAGAGCCTGTTAAAACACTTGATGAAATAGACAATGTTCAACCTTTGCTACACCTTGAAGATTCAAAAATTCAAAGCTATCTGTCTATTGTGCGACCAACAGATAGCTCGTTATTACATTTTCTTGTATAGCTAAGGCTTTATTATATCCTCGCCGTTAAGGCGCTAGAGATGAGGTTGGGCACTCTTTACCATTTAATGTTAAACACCAACCTTGGGGCTCGTGACGTTCAACCTTATTTTTACTGTGTCTAAAACGTGATATTTCAGTGTAAACTGCTTTTCTCAAACGGTTTAAACCTCCGACAGGCTCTAAAGCTTTTACGGCATGCCAAGGGGTAAATGATAAGTTTTCACAAAAGTTATTTTGTAATTCAGTGTCAAAGTCTTGTTGTTGAATTTCAATTTTTGCCACTTTAATAAAAGGAGAGTCTTTTTCTTTCCATAATACTCGAGTATCTTCAATTGGCATGTTTTTCTGGGGATTTTGCAGTTGAACTAAAAAGTCAAAACAAGCATTACCTTGGCTAAGTTGTTCTTTTAATTCAGTTCTTAAAAAGTTATCTGCATCACGATCGACAGAATAAATTTTATTAGTCTCACAGCTTTTCGCGCTATATTTCATAAAATTTTCATTCCCTAAACGATAGGCAGTTAAACTATGATATTGTTCAGAAAGTAAACTTTTAGGTGGATTTTTTAATATTTTCATGCCCAAAAATAAATCCTTAAAGTGCCATTTAAAAATGTTCCAGTTGAAATTATTAAAGAAGAAACCAAACTGGCTACCTTGGGCTTGGTATTGAATAAACTCAGTATATTCCTTTACGTTAGGTAAAAAGAAAGTGGGATTATTAAGCATTACAAAATCTTGAGTCATTTCATCTTGTTCATCTTTTAATAGTTTTTTACCACGAACTCCCATTAATTTTATTGCCATTCCTCGAGCATCTTTAACATTATCGCTTTGTGGGCGATCAAAGCCGTTTGAGAATCTAATCCATGCTTGATATTGCTTAGGTTCACTAAATACACCATGTTTAAGTTGTGGGTTATTTAGCTCTGGTACGGTGAACGTAGCTTTAACACAGCCATGCGCTTTTGCGTGGGCATCTCGGCGATAGGGCGAAGGAGCAGTTTTGGCTTGACTATGAGTGACAATGCTAATCGCTGAAGATATAGCATCACTTATATAGGTTTTTTCATCGCGAGGCTCATAAATTGCGTTATTAAGTTTTTGCGCGGCAGAATTTTTTAGTACCACAACAAGCGTTATTATTAACGCTACTGCTATGATGATGATTAGGATCTGTTTTTTCATTTTTTCCAATTATCTCTTATGTTATCCAACGAGTTAACAACTTGGTCACTCGTTGGGTAATCTATTACTTTTACTGAATCTTCATGATTGCAAAAGGCTTAAATTTACAATGTTTGACAATCTTGCGCTGTCGGCTGTGTTGTATCATTAGAGTCTTGATGAATTTTTAAGTATTCAATCAACTCCATGCGCTCGGTCGGTGATAATTCTGGCCCTATTACCCCATACTGTGGGCGATTACCTGCTTTGTAGGGAACATAGCCTGCTCTAAATTCATGACCAATATTTTTATTACCACTGAGTAACGTATCAAACTTAAATCCAGAGGTTGCCGTTGTTTGGTAGCCTAAATTAACAGGGTCAAACTCTCGAGTACCAATAAAGAAAGTTTGATCGCGTTCAGTGACGGGTGACAGCAATTGGTAAATATTAGGCACTGAACCATTATGTAAAAACGGAGGTGTTGCCCATATGCCTGCTAAAGGTCTCGCTTTATAAGAGAGGACTTGTTGCGGTAAATCAAGTGCAGCGTAACCATCGAGACATGCTTGTTTTTCAATTGAGAAGTTATTATCTTTATAATATTTCTCGCGGATTATTATTCCCGTAATATTCAGCGCTTCGCCGACCGTTAATCGTTTTACATCTAATTGATCTAACGCGATATCTATGGCGGTTAACTGGTTTTTTACTAGTGCCGTTTTAATATCTTCTTGTGCCTTAACATCACCTAATTGATTAATTTCATCTAACAGCGTGCTAATGGCAACATATTGGCTTTGCCATTGAGAAAATTTTGCAGATAATGCTGCTAATTCTTTTGGGTGCTCTTGAACCCAAGAAGTATTAAAAACAAAACTGTTTGATGTAATATCGTTGTGACTTAATTGACTTGCAAGCGTATCGGATTGAAGTACTACTTTTGCTAACCGTTGAAGTTGTTTGATAAACACAGGTCGAACAGTTTGAATAATTTCTTCATTAGACAAGCCTGTTTTAGAAAGGTTAAAGCGATTATTAATAAAATTATAAGCTGCGTTAGGATCTGTGCCTATTTCTTCTATGTTTAATGTTTTTAAAATCCACAATGGTTCTTTATCAGTTTTTAGCGGTGCATCGACTGCTTTTACCGTATTATTGGCAACAAATGGTCTATGACAACCAACACAATGTTGATTAAAAAGTGCTTTACCTCGCTCTGCTTTTGCTTGATCAATTTTTCCCAGAATTGCTTCAGGCCACTTAGGTGCAGTAAGTTTTTGTAATGTGCTTTCAATTTGATGTATTTGTAAGGGTAAAACTGAAGAGCTAAATCGTTGCTCTTTATCTAGCGGTCTGCCGTAACTGTCTGTAAAGTTAATATGAGCACCTACACCTAAAGCTTCTCCCATGTTTCTTGCCATGGGTTGTTTAACAGACGCACCATATTGCACCCAATCAAATTTCCAAATATCCCATACAGGAGGATAACTAACAGGACCTGTAGCAACATGATAATTTTTATCTGACAGATTATCACCAAATACCGTATTGCCTATGCGGGTTAAGGCGTCGGTACGACCAAAGCTTTCTTCTAATGGGTATAAGCCTTTACTGATGTCATTATAACCTTGCTTTAGGAAATTGACGATAACCCCAAAGAAACGTTGATTTAACTCGGCTTTACTTTGACTGTTGTAGTCATCTTGTAAAACATTTTTAGCAAATCGTTCAAACTTAAATGGGTTAGCATAGGTACTTATCATGGCTGCGATCATGGTAGGGACAAAGTGACCAATTTTCATGGTTGTAAATGCATGCATTGCTTGCCCCCCATCAACTCGTAGGCCATACCGTGTGCCGTCTTTAGTAATATTTAGTTGTCCACTGTGACACGTTGAACAAGTGATATCGAGTAATTGAGCATTGGTCTTTTTGTCGTAATGTTGCGTAAAACCAACGGGAAGTTGGTAAGGGTTCTCGGGAGTTGCTTGATCATCTACAATAAACCCGTAGGCACGAAGGTGATCGGGATCACTAAAGCGTTCTTTTCCCCAGGGCATTTCTAAATGAGCAAACCAATCATATTCCATCCCCTTTAAACTAGTGCCTTGTGGAGTGTAATAATAATTTTGTCGATCAGGTGATTGACTTGTTTGCCCCCAACCCTGATCGAGGTAGACCGTTTTATCTACTTTTTTATAGACAGGTATTTGCGTGGCAGGGTAATGTACAAGCGCAAATAAGCCAATAACACTCAGTAGGGCAAGACTTAAAAAAGTGATGAGCAAACTTTTAAGCATTTTTAATACGGTAAGCTTTTTCAACTTGTTAAATAAGTCGATAATAAAACGTAAAGTAATCAAGTATAAAATTGCATGTTTACACTTGGTAAATAGGTTTTTAAGGTGCTGTTTAATCATCATTTATCCATTATAGGCGAGTGTTAAGCCTGCGTTCTTCATTTGTACTTTAATTAAAACGCCGCTGGCACCAAGCGTAATAAATGCAGTTTTATTATCTTTGCCACCAAAACAAATATTAGACGGTAGTGGCGCAAAAAAGTCATCGCTGAGTTTAATTTCAATAAATTCTAAAAGTTCACCCTGTGGTGAAATTACGCTAATGCCGCCGTTTGAATAAGGGTTATTTCCTTCTGGAAGCATGCTAGCGATATATAAGTTACCCTCAACATCGACTGCCATCGAGTCTAAAATTTCTTGTCCGGGCATGCTCATCAATAAATATGTACCGTCAATGCTCTTAGGATTAGGCTCGATAACCCCAGGCGCTGATAATTCCCAGTAAAGTACTTTTCGTGTGTAAGTTTCAACGGTATACAAACGCTTTCCGTCTGGTGATAGTGCAATGCCGTTAGGAGCATTGAGTGGAAAAACCATTTGCTTTATCGATTTTCCATCTGCGCTAGCATAATAAATACCGGTTATGTCTCGCGAGCGCTCGGTATTTTTACCCCAGTCCGTAATCCACATGCCTCCGGTTTCGTCAAATACTAAATCGTCGGGTCCACGCAACTGAAATTCAGGAGTCAGTGTTTGTTCTTGCCATTGCATGGTTGCCATGTCTAAACGTCGGCCAATAGAACAATTGCGATAAAGTGTTTCAACGCTACCTGTTTCTATGTTGACTTTATCTATACTGCCGCCGGTATAGTTGTCAGGAAGATCGCCTGTTATCCAAAGTTTTTGTTTTGGTAGAGGAATAGGTAACCAATCAAAACCACCACTGTTGCAGATATACATATTTCCGTCAGGGCCTATAGCTGCGCCGTTGGGACTGCCTTTAATTTTAGCTACAACTTCTTTAGAGCCGTCTGGTTGCACACGGGTAAGTTGTTCATTTTTTAATTCTACTAAAATTATGGAGCCATCTTTCATATAAACAGGCCCTTCGGGATATCCTAAATTGTCTGTGATAACGTCGAAATCTGAACATTTAAAACTTGTCATTATTATTCCTTAATTTGTTGATAGTTTAATCGATAATTTAGTTTGTTATGGCTTATTGTAATCACAGGTATTGCCCATGATATCTAATTCTGTTTTTAATAATTTATGGGTTATTTGAAAGCCTAGTTCGCGATAGGCTTCAAATTGAACTTCATCAAAGAATTGGTCTGTTGTACATTGATGTGGGAAAGTAGGGTATTTACGATGATAGCCATTTACATCTTCACTTAACCCTTTTAAAAAGCAAGGTTTGATGTAAATAAGTGTCGCTTTAGAACCATCATTATACGTAATTTCGCCTTTAACCCACGCAGTAGTGCAATAATTTTCTGCGCTTGGGGTAAGGGGGGAAACATCAATAGTAAGCTTTGCTCCAAAATCAACTCGAATGAGTTCGGTAGCCCGTGCTAAATCGCCAAACTGATAAAGTGGATCTGCTCCTGCATCAAAGGCAAATATAAGTTTGCATTTACGACGTACTAGCTCATAAATACCAAGGTTCTCAAAATGACCACCATCGGATAAATGAATGTATTGTTTATTCTCGTGTAAACCGCGGCCAAACATATCCCTAAACATATAGACATACCACCAAGGTTTTTCAAAAAATGGTGCTTTTTGGTTGATGCTTTTAGGGTTGTTTAACCAGCAACCTAATCTAAGATTGAGCAAAGCCAGTAAAAAGTTGAGTGCTTTAGAACGAAACTCTCTGGTGTTAGTTGCAACTGCAGCGCCTGATATTGCACACGCACTTGCTAGATCCATACTACCGTCCATATAATCGTTTGACTTTGCATAGCCAGTACTTAACGCACCACAATAAAGTGGACTTAAAATAAAACTATCACAGCCCCTATTTCGATACTTTGATTGTTTTGAGCCCCAAAGTTCGATATTACAATTAATTAAATGATAAGGCATATCGCTAGGGGTGAGCTTTGCCAACTGACAATGCTGTGCTTCTTCCCAACTTGAAACATCGATTGATTGACAGTAATCATCATCGGGAATGGTATAAGGCATGAAAGCGTCACGCAGGCGATTTCGATAAAAACTGTGCATAGAAACTAAGTTAATATTGCAGCCAATAGCTAAAATTACTGAAATTAATAGCATTGGGTATAATTCGGTAGCGATAGCAGACCAATCTTTAACCATATGAAAACAAGCAATAAAAACGCCTAAGCTTGATACGATTAAGCCTAAGTTAATCAATAAACTGGTTAAAAATGCTGAACTATTTTTTTCCTGACTTTTACGTGCACCGAACCATGAAACAAGCACGCCAAAGAGTGACATACTAAAACTTGCGTGTACTAACCATTGTGAAAATTGCTCGAAATATAAATGATATAAAGGCGTAAAACCTATCAGGATAAAAAGTACTCCCCAAGAAAAAAGCGTACTAACGCATCGCCGTAACTTTTCTGTTCTTCGACTGCCGGTAGCAGAGCTGAAGCTGGTACTTAACGCAGTTAACAGCATAAAAATAAAGCTTAGTGACATTAACGCTGTTCCGGCTATTTCGATTAAATGAAAGCCGCAGGGGTGTTCCATAGGAAACGTATTTTCGATAAAGGGTATGGGTAAATTAAGAAGGTATAGAACAAGAATAAAGATGGGAAGTATAATCAGTAAGTTGATTAACGTGCCGGTAAGTAATGCCGTTAATAATGAAACTTTATTAATACCATTGCCTGGTGTTAAATAATTGCTGTTTACTCTAAACCAAGACAACACAGAACCACCGACTTTACTATGGTCTTTTCTATCGGTACCAAAAGGGAATTGCTTGGCAAATCTGGATTTAAACCAAGTAAGTGAACTCGCAATATAGCCACCGCCTGACACGGTTGATAAGTAGTCAAAACGAGACAATTTTCTATGTTTCTCTAATGCTTGCAGAGCGCCTAGATTAAACACAGCAGATCGAATTCCACCACCAGAAAGCGAAATTCCCGCGGTGTCTTCTTGTTCTACATTAGCTAAGTTAGCTGCAGTTCTGCGTGCTTCAAGCCATGAAAATTCATCTTGAACAATAGTTTGGTTAAATCCTTTTTGGTAGCTATCCATAGTTTACCTGATTTTTTATTATAATTATTTGGTGTCAATTTATCATTATAACAAATTGATATCTATTGAATTATTTTCATAAGATATATTGTTTACAACGCACTATAAAAAAAGGTATTTATTTTGTTAAATAGAACGCTTTTTTGTCAAACCGAATGAGGGCATAATAGCAAGAAATTATTCTGAACATAAATGAGGGCCTTGATGGCTACTGAACAAGCATTAAAAGCACGCAGTAATTCAAGTTGTGAACTTTGTACTGCAACAAACGATTTATCGGTATATCCTGTACCGCCAACAAGTGATTTAAGTGCACAGCAATCAATTTATGTCTGTGATACTTGTCTTAAACAAATTACCGGCGATGCGGAGCTAGATGTTAATCATTGGCGTTGTTTAAATGATAGTATGTGGAATCAAGAGCCTGCTGTACAAGTAATGGCTTACCGTATGCTTGATAAGTTATCGGCAGAAAGTTGGGCGCAAGATTCTCTAGAAATGATTTATTTAGAAGACGATGTAAGAACTTGGGCAGAACAAGGAATAGCTGCTGCTGCGGTTAATGGACCTACCCGAGATAGCAATGGTGCAGATTTGCAAGACGGTGACGATGTTACCTTAGTTAAAGACTTAGTGGTAAAAGGTGCAAACTTTACAGCTAAACGTGGGACATTGGTACGCAATATAACGTTAACTGAAAACCCTGAGCATATTGAAGGTAAAGTTAATGGCACACGAATAGTACTAGTTGCAGCTTACTTGAAAAAAGCTTAGTAATATCGAAGCTTAAGCTAACTTTGATCCAAGGTTACGCTAGCATTAAAGTATTTTAGAAACGTATAAAATCAATATGAATGATGTTGATTTTATACGTTTACTTTTTATTTGCACTCCAACCGCGCTGCATTTCTATAAACAAAAATGACGCTGTCCATGTAATTAACACTAAACCTGTTAATGATTCTATTCCCGTTAAATAACGTAAGTGCCCTAAAGGGTAGATGTCACCAAAGCCAACCGTCGTATAAGTAACAAAAGAGAAGTATGCGCAATCGAGCAAGCTGTTATTAAATTTACCTTCCAGTGTTCCCCAACCTGCAGTGTTATTCATAAGATAGTAGGCGATTGCAAAAAACCATACTTCTACAACGTGCGCAATTAATGCACCAAAAACCCCAAGCACAATTTGAAATCGATTGCTGACGTTAACTGTTGGTAACCAGCGAGTCATTCGAGAGAGAAACTCATAGTGTATCATCACGGTAATCGCTGCAATAAATGTATTAATAATTATCACTAATAGCATTTTTTCCTCGATAAATGGTATAAAGGCTTAAAACCAACGTCTAACTTTATTGGTGTACAGCAGGTAGTCTTGACCAAAGTTATTTCTTAACGAACGTTCTTCAGGAATAATTTGATATCGGGTTATATAAACAATAAAAAACGGTAATACTAGCCAAGTTAACCAATGACTTAAATAGACAGCTAAAGCGACCAATGCTAATAACATCGCTAAATACATTGGGTTTCTAGAATAGCGATATATACCAGTATCAACAACTTTGCTTGTTTTTTCTATTGAAATCGGGTTTACCGTTGTCTGGTGTACTTTAAAGCAATAAATTGCTAATACGCCAATAATAAAGGCGACAGTTAGTAAACTCATAGCAATTAGTTGATTAAAAGCGAAGAAGTAATGAAAGTTTGGGGTAGTGAACTGGATAACAACCATAACAGAGGCGGCAATTAATACCTGAATAACCGGAATAATTTTTAACTCCATAATTACTTCAATGTCCTATAAAAATAGTTAAACGAACAGCGCTTAATAGCATAAGATTCTACCAATGCTTTGTATTTAATAATATCTTTTATTTTTAGTTGCTGTGTTAATAATAGCCACTCTATTTAATGTTAAGCTTTTTTTTCTTTTATCTAGCATGCATAATTACGCATAGCGTAAATTATGATTAATGCTGATTTCAGCGAAGAATGACCATGAAAATATCTATAGGTTTTAGGAATGCTAAAAAAGCAGATGTAGAGTTTCTATTACTTTTGCGAAAAAAATCGATGAATAAGCATTTAAAAGCGGCGGGTATAATAATGGACAATGCAGGACATTTAGACCGTGTGAATGAGTTCTTTACAGACTCTCATATTATTTT
Source organism: Colwellia sp. SU-HH01217 (assembly GCF_057543495.1). Lineage (NCBI taxonomy): Bacteria > Pseudomonadati > Pseudomonadota > Gammaproteobacteria > Alteromonadales > Colwelliaceae > Colwellia > Colwellia sp. SU-HH01217. The sequence continues at coordinate 40,007 of NZ_BAAJLX010000013.1, forward strand.
ACATAACCGTAAACCTATCGGACTGTTAAAGCTAGGTTTAATGACAAAAAGTTTGCATATCAGGCAGTTTCAAATACTGCCTGAATATCAAGGGAAGGGCATTGGCACGCTGGTGTTAAACGTGGTAAAAAAGCGTGCCTTACAGTTATGCCTACCTATTACACTTAATGTGTTATTAAATAACCCAGCACGCGCCTTGTATTTACGTCATGGTTTTCAAATAAAAAATAAAAACCATCTGGAATATCAAATGTTATGCCCGATAGAGGTTCTTTCTGCTTAATATATTAGGCCTTTAGCATCTACTTTAGCGGGGTCAATTCTACTTGGAGTGACACTGCCATCAACAAGTCCTTGAGTGCCAAAAGCTAACGATTTAATAACTTTAAACATAGAGTTTAAGTCAAGGCTTGCAAGATCGTCTGATGTTTTATGATAGTGTTGATCTTTATCAAGCTGTGTACTACTAAAACTATGCGCCGGAACACCTAAACGTGCGAGTGTAGCATTATCTGAACGGTAGAATAAACCTTGTTCTGGGTAGGGATCTTGATGAATTTGAATGCCTTTATCTTTTAAATTCTCGTTTAAAAGTTGTCCTAAATTTGAGCGCTCCATTCCTGTCATCCAAACAGAGCCCGCGCCGAATTTAGAAGGTTTTCCAATCATCTCGATATTAATCATGGCCGTGATCGTTTTAGGATCGAGTTGTTGCGAAAAATACTTAGAGCCAAAACCTCCAATCTCTTCTGCTGTAAAGGCTGCAAACATTAAGGTTCTAGCGTTGTCGCCTTTACTGGCATAATACTGGGCGATATTAATAACTGCTGAGGTGCCGGAGGCATCATCATCAGCACCGTTATAGATTTTATCGCTGGAGCTATCTTCGCCCGCCATCGTGCCTAAATGATCATAATGTGCTGAATAAAGGACTATTTCGTTGGGTTTAGTTTTACCTGGTAATACACCAACAATATTGGTTAATGACTTTTTAGATATTGTTGTTTTGGCTTCAACGCTAAGCGCGTTAATGTTTGTTTCGTCGGTCAGTATGATAACAATAGCGCCTTGATGGGCTAATGCTACTTTAGTTATACCGCGTTTAAAAAAGGCCTGATAACGTGCGAACATTTCTGCATGTTGTGTATTTAATAATACTAAATGTTGGCCACCTTGTTTATTAAGTGCAGAAATAGCGGTGCGCATATTATCTTGTGCACCAATAATATGACTTTTCACTTTGCCGTTTTCGATATCACTCTTGTGCCAAGTAATTGCTGTTTGAGTACTGGCCATTGCAATGTTTTTATCAGTGGCTTTTTTATTATTTAACTGAATGTTAAGTGCGCTTGGTATTATTTGGTAAATATCAAAACTTTGCTGAAAATCAGTTGTTGTTGAAGAAAGTGATTGCAAACCAATAGCACTGAAACGTTGTGAAATATAATCGGCTGCTTGGGCAATTTCTGGAGAAAAACTTGCTCTGCCTTTAAGTTCGTCACTGGCTAAATAGGTAACATCTTTGGTGATACTCTCTAAAGTAAGAGAGCTAGTCGCTGCTGAAATACTGGGCATTGCCATGAATGATAAACAGGCAGATAAACTTAAGGTTAATAGTTTTTTTGTCATGAGTTGTTGTCTTTTTTATTAATCGAAATTGTAAAATTTGATTGCTACTATTGCTTATCATCTATTTATTTGCAAAAAATATTTAAACAAACAATATCAGCATATGTTAAGTGGAATATACCTTCTTTCTGTGACTTTATGTCCGTGATGTTATTTCAACGGTATGGTTTCAATGAGTAAGGTTTCATCGCCGGAGTTTAGCCATAGCTGTCCGTCTTGAATACTGCACTGAAAGTCCATGTTGCGATCAACTAACTTGACTAAAGCATCGGTAATTTCGGTACTAAACTGCTCAATAGTTAATTGTTCAAATTGACGCATTTTACTTTGGTTTTGAGACCACCAAACATCAACACTACTACCATAACAGTAAAGTTTTACCTTTTTTGAGCGGCTGCATGCTTTTTTAATCCGCTTCTGGTCAATTTGTCCTAATTCAACCCATAAATCGATTACGCTTGAGTAATTAATCTGCCAAATAGCAGCTTCATCTTCATCACTTAAGCCTTTACCAAACTGTAAGTCTTCATGTGCATTTAAAATAAAAGCGATTAGTCTGACCATCATGCGTTGTTCGGTTTCAGAAGGATGTTGAGCAATGGTTAAGTTAATGGTGTCGTAATATTCACGATCCATATCGGCAAGGTTTATTGTTGCTTTGTAAATTGTTGCTTTAAGAGCCATTTTACCTAGTCTTGGTTAGAAGCTTATTTTATGGGTATGATAACCTTATCGCTCGTATGCGACTAGAGAATATTTAAGTGGTGAATAATCAAGATAAAAACGAGTCGATTACGTTGAGTTAAGAAATGATGCTAAGCTAGAGGGGATCGATTATTATTAATCTAACCTAATTTAATTCAAGGCCAATTATGTCAATTCAATCCTTTATACCGCCTGTACGTACATTAATGGGGCCGGGCCCTTCAGATGTTAGCCCAAGAGTTTTATCAGCATTAGCTAGGCCGACAATTGGTCACCTTGACCCTACATTTGTTGGAATGATGGACGAAGTGAAAACGCTATTACAGTACTCATTTCAAACAAAGAATGCATTCACAATTGCTTTATCTGCGCCAGGCTCAGCTGGTATGGAAGCTTGTTTTGTGAATTTAGTAACCCCTGATGATACGGTTGTTGTATGTCGAAATGGTGTTTTCGGCGCGCGTATGATTGAAAATGTACAACGTATTGGTGCTAAGCTTGTTGTTGTAGATGGAACTTGGGGACGTGCTGTTGACCCTCAACAGCTTGAAGATACTTTAAAACAAAATCCTGAGGCAAATTTTGTCGCTTTTGTACATGCAGAAACTTCGACAGGTGCATTGTCAGATGCTAAGACGTTGTGTGAAATTGCTCAAAAGCATAACTGTTTAACGATTGTTGATGCAGTTACTTCATTAGGCGGTGTTGAGCTAAATGTTGACGCTTGGGGCATAGATGCGATTTATTCTGGCAGTCAAAAGTGTTTATCTTGTGTGCCGGGGATCTCACCTATTAGCTTTAGTGAAAAAGCGGTCGATGTGGTGAAGTCTAGAAAAACAGCGGTACCAAGTTGGTTTTTAGATCAATCATTAGTGATGGCGTATTGGTCGGGCGAGGGGAAACGTGCGTACCATCATACTGCACCTGTAAATTCTTTATATGCATTACATGAATCGTTATTGATGCTACAGCAAGAAGGTTTAGCTAATAGTTGGGCGCGTCATCAGGCACAGCATCAAAAACTTGCTCAGGGCTTTGATGAATTAGGGATTGATTTTATCGTACCGGAAAATGAAAGACTTCCTCAGTTAAATGCTGTACATATTCCACAAGGCATTGATGATGCAAAGGTGCGTCAGTTTTTATTGAATGAATATAACTTAGAAATTGGAGCAGGATTAGGACAGTTTGCTGGTGAAGCATGGCGCATTGGTTTAATGGGGTATGCGGCTAGAAATGAAAATGTAGCTCTGTGTTTAACTGCATTAAAAGAAGCGTTACAACGTTTTCGTTAATCCTGTTAATAACTAAACAATATGCCGATAATGGATTCGGCATATTGTTGGCTATTTTAACTATTCTTCATCTTGTAATTCGTCATCATCATGACTAAATGCTTCAGTTCTTACTGGTTTTACTGCCGCTCTTGCCATTATTTCTATGTAAAAGGACGTTAAGCTTTCTTTTTGTGTTTGATCGATTAGTTTGTTAATTTCAGATAACTGAATAACCTTAGCTTCACTTTCAATATTGCCAAATTTGCAATCGAAATCCCAAAAATCAGTGCCTTCAGGTAACGTTTTTTTACGCTCTCTTTTTAAATATTTTTTTACTTCATGTTTAACCGCATCAACACGTCGTTCAATTTTGATCTTAGGGTGAGTTAATTCAAAAGTTTTTTTCATAATAGTCCAAGTTAATCGTATTGTTTAATGTCAATACATTATATTTTGCAGAGTGACTCAATAAAGTTATTTTACGTTAAATAACCTTAGGTGTCTGCAAAATCCGTTTGCTACTTTTATTGATAGGTAGTTAAGGTTTTTTATACTTTCAGGTTTATTTTGACGAAACAGAAAAATCGTCCATCATTGCATTAAAAGTTTAGTTGGGCCGTGCTAAATAAGTGAGAGAACTTATAAGCATTGAGTATGCTCATTGAAAGTCTTCTTTTATGCCATATTTTATTTTCATTTGTGAAACTAATTCAGCATTTTCTTTTAAAAAATCGTTAAATTCTTTAATAATTTCAGGATGTTTAATAGAGGATAGATGATAAGAAAATACTTCGTGATGGATATTTTTATTTAAAACGACCTCGGTGTTTGCTGACAAACGTTTTAGATTATACTCAATTACATTAGGGTCAATATTTACTCCATCAATGTTTTGGTAAATTAGGTGTTTAATCAGGCTAATCGGTGCAGACTCTTCAATAAGTTTGAAGTCTTTATTCGATAACTTGTCTTCCCATAATGTTGGTGAAAACCCCATGATGGTTCCTAACTTTTGAACGTCGTCTCGGGAGAAATTTTCATTAGCTTTAAGTACATAGGTACCAGCCATTAATTTTACGACAGACTCGCTAAAGGTAATATTTAATTTATTCTCTTTATCATGACGCCATCTAAAATTGTCAGGAAATTTAAAGTCAATATTTTGTTCTATATACCATTTATCGAATCGTTTAATTGGTAAAGGGACAAATTTATAACGATAGTTTTTATGTTCAAAAAAAGTAGATAAAACCTCTTTAGTAAAGCTTGCTTTATTTTCATTACTCGAAGAGAAATCATATAAAGGGTAATAGCTTACCTCTTCAACTCCAATTAAAAAATCTTTGGCTACGGCAGAGTTTATATACAATATTGCGAACAAAAATAACATTCGCTTTAATGGCTTAAATTCTAATAGAGATATTATGTATTTCATTAAGTATTGATTAGACACTGGTTAAAAAAATTTACTTTCATTTAAGTTGTTAAAAAAGATACTTTAAAAGCGTAGCAGATGAACGGTAAATCGTCGATTTTTACTAGAGCGTAATGATCTTTTATGTTCACCTCTACTGGCCCTGTTTCCCTCCAACAAGGTATAAAGAATGATTACTAGTTGTTCACGGTAATTGCTCCTGTATTACTCCACCTCCTGCATTCATGCAGTCGTATTTGAATGATTTATAAAGAAATTGAATGGGAGTAATAGTCCAGCCCACCGTGGAACGACTAAACTACATTCTGCTTGCCTTGTTTAAGGTTTATTCAGTCATTCCAGAGGTGAACATGAAAGATCAACATGCCCTAAGATAGGAATACACATTCAGCCCAATGGTGAATGTGTATTAATTATGTGGATAGTTTATATGTTCCACTGAATGTTTTCAGAAATGGCATTTTGCCATTGTTCTAAAGGCTCGTTTTTATCCGCGATGACAATGATATTATTATTGCTGAAGTGTTGGCTTCTACCAATGAGTTTTTCGTCATTAAAGTTACTTTCAAATGCCAAACTTTCATTATTAGGGACGACAAATATTGTGACAATATCAGTTCTACCTTGGAAAACTAAATGTAAGCTTTTCATGTGATCAAATCGGCAAAAATCAGCGGCAATTAATTTGCCAAAACTTGATGCAAAGCTGCCATCAAAAGAAGCCATTTTTTTATTCAAATAACTGAGTGATATTGTCGCTTCATCGTTATTATTGAAGCGATTCTCTTCATGATATACATGGGCTAGAGCGTAATCACCTAAAGAATCATAAGCGCTAGAAAATTGCATGAAATTTACCATTAGTCCAACCACTAACGCTACAGATGCCGCCATCGCTAAGTGAAATTTATTTTTTCTTTTTTTCTGCTGATGGCTTGCCAATGTCTGACGAAGAATAAGCTTATTAACTAGATCTTCGGGTACAGGGACATCCATTGCTTGCGCTATTTTTTTATCTAGTTTTTGAATATCTTGACTAAATTGATGTTTAGCTGAGTCTTTTTGGATCTCTGATAACATTTCAGGAGAAAAGGTTTCATCGTTATTGTGTGGATCTGCATATATACCACGTCTAAATTGCAAATCATCCATTGTACTGACCTCGCATAACTGGTTCTTTTTCAAAAGCATCTTTTAACTGGTTACGTGCTCTAAATAATCGTGTCATCACAGTATTTTTATTAAGCTCTAACATTTTTGCAATTTCTTCGCCGCTAAATCCACCAATAACTTGTAATACTAATGGCTCTCTATACTCTTCGGGAAGCAGTGCTATTTTCTCTCTTAACCAGTTGTTTTCAATTTCTTGTTCGTTAGTAATACTACTATTGTCTGCAACAGACATTTCTTCATATTCAGACATTTCAAAACGTTTTCTTTCAAATCGTCTGGCATTTTCTCGCCTTAAAATAGTAATGAGCCAAGACTTAGCTGCTTTTTCATCTTTTAAAGAATCTAAAGCGCGCCAAGCACGTAAAAATGTTTCTTGCACTAAGTCTTCGGCTACTTGCTTTTCGTGACATAACCAAAAGGCATATCGGTATAAATCACTATGCAAGGCGCGAACGAGTGCTTCGTATCTAACTTGTTTTGTTGTCATACCATTAGAGACCTGACTGTTGTTAGATTTATTTCGAAATAATTGTTTAATCATTAATTAATTGTATTTTGCCTTGTTAAGTTGCTGAAAATAAGTGGAGAATAATGCGTCGTTTATAAAGTGAGCTGATAAAGTCTTAAACATAGCTTAAAAATAAGGTTAAAGGCACTCAGCTAAGTTCATAAACTCAAAAAAATAACGTTAGACTATAAAATAAAACGGGCTTGATAAGTTATATATCAAGCCCGATTAACATCATTTATTATGGACAACAATTAAGTGAAAACTTAAATATATGTAAGCAGTGAAAATTTAAACTAAGGATTAAGGTTAAGTGAATCACTACTTACTTTAGCTATCCCTTGTTTGTTTGCTGTTTTTATAAGGTTGGCTAAAGCTGCGCCTTGCCAGTTAGACTCCGACTTGCCATATAGGTGTTGCTGTAATTTTTTAATTTCCTCAGCAAAATTTTCATTTGAAATAATAGTTATCGCATCATCTAAACTGGTTGCTTTTTGCTCTGGGTTAGCAATGCCATTTACCCAAGGCACTAGAAGAGTTAACACTTGCTCGCCATTATTGTCTTTACAAGCATTAATTAACGAAGAATAAATATTGCTGTTTGCGGGACTAACTATTTTGCTTACATTTTTGTCGTTACCTGTAACTTGTTTAAGAGATTTTTTTCTTAAATACGCACTAAACGCCCAAGCAAATGAAGTAAGCAGCCATAATACAAGAAATAGCCATTGTAGCCATGACGTTTGATAAATTATTTGTGGTACTGTTTCAGAGCTTGGTGTATTAACGACATTGCCGGCCTGACTATTTTCGGCAGATATAGTGGGAGTTATTTCTTCAGGAAAATCAGTATTAGCTTGCACGGTAATTGTTTGAGCAGGCAGTTGAGCTTGTTCAGTACGGTTTGTTACCGTATTAAACCAAGGGATTGTTATTGCAGGTAATTCATATTCTCCAGCGCGGCTAGCAACAATCGCAAAGTTTTGCACTTGCTGAGAAACTAAACGATCTTTGGTTAAGCTTGAGTGGAGCTCCGCTTGATCAGGGTAGACTTTTAAACCTCTCGGCACATCAAAGGTAATTTTAGGTAATTGCTCTTTGGATAAGCCTGCCGCTGTTAAGCTAATTGTGCGAGTAATTGGCTCGCCTACTTTAAAGTTGTTAGGATTAGGTTGCCATTCTTGATGTAATGTCAGAATCTCACTAGGTAACCATTGACCTTGATAAGACACCGGAATAGGGCGAACGGTCAGTGGAATATCATCACCAACTACACTCACAGGTTTAGTTTCTGCAAAACTTAGAAAGTTTGATCGGCGCGCTGAAGGCATCATGATCTCGCCAGAGAATCGTGCAGAAAGTATGTTAAATTCGCCACTTTCTTGTGGGTTAATAGCGTAAGTGCGCTCGATTACTCTAAAACGCTTACCATTAATGATTTGTTCGCTTTCTTGATCTTTACCTATTTGCGCTATATTAGCGCCAATAAGGGTTGGCTCAGTTAGGCTTCCTCGTTTAAGTTCAGCTGAAAAGTGAAGTTTAACCGTAAGTGTAAGTTGTTGTTGAACATAAATATTATCACTTGATATTTCATTAGTTATAAAAATATCTTGCTGCTTTGCTGCATTTTTATCATCAGCTGCTAGTACTTTTACTTCAATAGGTTGTGTGCGCACATTATCAACGGTTAGTGCCGGAATTGTTACTGTTCCGGCTTTTCTGGCAATAAGTACGGTAGTCCAACGTGTGCTTCGAGAGGTTTGAAAATTAACCATGCTAGTTTGTGTACTAACAGAGGTGCGACCAACAATAAAGTCTTTTAACAGCGCAGAGGTATTTAAAGCGTTAGCGTCAACATCATCATCAGCGACAACGGTTAACACTATCGATTCTTTGATAGTGACGGGGTTTTTATCAACACTAGCGGTCACAGACGTTAATGCAAATGCATAATGGCTAGTGATGACGGCAATACCAATCGTTAATTTGATTAAGTTATTTAACACTTGTTTACTTACCACTGTTTAGTTACTCCTGAGCGATTTCCTTCCTGACGACGTTTTTGATATTCAAGTTGCATTTTATTGCGTAATAAAAGATAAGGGTCGTCAGTGACTTTATTCATTATTTGCATATGTTTTTCTTCAAGCTCTTGATCTAGTTTCTCTTGCTCTTGCGCTGTTAATGATTGCGGTTGAGCTTGTTGATCTGACGGCTGTTGTTCATCTTGTGTTTGCTGTGCTTGTTCTTGCTGCTCTTCTTGCTCAGACTTTTGCTCTTGTTCAGATTGATCCGTTTGGTTTTGATCTTTATTTTCTGAGTCTTGTTGTTCGTCAGTTTGTTGTTGGTTTTGACCTTGCTGATCTTGGCTTTGTTGGTCTTGATTTTCTTGATTCTTACTTTCTTGATCTTCACCTTGTTGCTGATCGCTTTGAGAGTTGCCTTGTTGATCGTCTTGATTATTTTCTTGGCTGTCTTGCTGCTCTTTATTGCCTTCACCATCTTGTTTCTGTTGTTCTTGCTGTTTTTTTAGCTCTTCTAATTTCTCCTTGTTCTCTTTAGCATCGGTCATGGTTGGATCAAGCTCGAGTGCTTTATTATATGCTTCAATAGCTTCGTCAATTTTCTGTAGTTGAGCCAGCGTATTTCCTTGGTTGTAAAAACCGTTTGCTGAACTATCTTGTTTAAAAGCGCTGAGGGCATTTTCATAATCTTTGGCTTTGTAGTAAGCGCTGCCTTGCCAATTACTGTTCTGAAACTGCTTAGCTGCGTCGCTATATTCTTGATTATTGAATTTTCTTTGTGCCTGTTGATCTTTTGTTTGCCATAGGTCTGTCCATATTGATGCATGTGCAGGTTGAGTTGGTAACAAAGCTAATGATAATGGAATAATGGCTAAGCTAAGACCTAAACTTACTCCACGACGAAAATAGCCCAACACTAAAGGAAGTATAAGTAATACTAAATATGGCCCCATTTCCTGCCATTGATCGCCTTGCTCAAGGTTTTTCGATTTTTTATCTGTCATATGTTGTTGGTTTAAAGAGTTATTCACAAGGGCATTAATATCAGATAAGTCGTTGGTAATCGTTTGATACTCTCCATTACCTCTAGAGGCAGCTCCATCAAGATAAGAAGCAATAAGTTTAGGAATAATAATAGCGCCAGAGCTATCTTTGAAAAGTTCACCATTAGACAATTTTATTGGAGCGCCATCTTGAGTTCCTATCCCTAAAATATTAAGGCGATGAGGGACTTTACGCGACCAGTCGGTAATATCTTGTATATCTTCACTGTCAATACCATCGGTAAGCCAATATATGTCACCTTCAAGGTGGCCTGAATTTTTAAGCATATCATTGGCAAGCATCAGTGCAGCAATTGGGTTACTTCCCAACTCTGGCATAATATCAGGGCTTAATGCAGGCAAGAGTAATTTAATGTTATTAACGTCTTCTGTTAAAGGGCTGATTACAAATGCATCACCCGCATAAGCAATTAATCCAACATCGCCATCATTAAGTTGGTCGAGTAGATCGCTGGCTTTAAATTTTGCATGGGTTAGTCGATTCGGTGTTAAATCTGTAGCGTACATCGAATACGACATATCTAAGATTAATACCGAGCCTCGCTCTACTTGATAAACTGGTTGTGGAAGTTTTTCCCAAGTAGGCCCAGCTAGCGCAATAATCGTTAACAATCCGATAATAAAAGGGAGGATAAGTGATTTAGATTGCCCTTTTGTCTGCTGATCGCTGCTGTTTTTGTTATCAAGTAAAACACTAGCTAAATGTTGAGGTAAAAATTGTTGCCACCCTGATTGCGATAAACGATATTTTTTTAATAAATACAGGGCAATAAACACAAGGATTATTGCTAATAACCACCAAGGTCGAATAAAGTGAAAATCAGTCATGGTTTGTCTTCTTTAATTCTTTTTAAACATTAAGGGAGTACTGGGTTTAGTTATCCATAATAGGTATAAAATACTTAGGATAAACGCAGCAGCTAACGGCCATTGAAAAAGTGCTGTAAGAGGACGCATTTGCTGCTGCTCTTGCTCTACAGGCTCCAATTCATCAAGTAAATGATAAATGTCTTCCATGCCTTGGCTATCTCGTGCTCTGAAGTAACGTCCATTGGTTTTATCGGCTATATTTTGAAGGCTTTTTTCATCTAACTCACTTGAGGGGTTAACTCGTCTATTGCCAAAAAGAGAGCGTTGTATCATAGAGTCTGCACCAATACCGATAGTGTAAATAGTAATATCTTTAGCTACTGCTAATTCAAGGGCTTCTTCGGGAGTTATTTTACCTGCGGTATTTTGACCATCCGTTAATAGTAATAACACCCGATTAGAGTCTTCTTTATTGTCAAAACGTTTGGCTGCTAATGCGATAGCATCACCTATGGCAGTTTTTTTACCCACTAAACCAAGTACAGATTCATCCAACATTTGGTTGACTGTTTTTCTGTCGTAGGTCATGGGCGTTTGCATATAAGCATCATCAGCAAATAAAATTAAGCCTAACCTGTCACCTACACGCCTTTGAATAAAATTTCCAAGAACAACTTTTAACATGGCGAGTCGGTCAGCACTTCGACCGTTTATTTGCATGTCTTCAATTTGCATACTGCCAGATAAATCGACCGCTATCATCATTTCACGACCTTCTGTGGGTATATCTACAGCATCTCCTAACCATTGAGGTTGCGTGGCTGAGATCACTAACAGTGACCAAACAATTGATAATACAACTAACGGAAGGCGATTTTTTTTATCGATCTGTTCACCGCTATTAATACCTGAAATCAGTTGTGGGATTTTTAATGCCGCAACGCTACTTGTATTTTTAGCGGGTAACAAATACATAATAATAGGCAGTGGGAGCGCTATAAATAACCAAGGCAATTCGAAGTTAATCATGAGTTAACTCCTAATGAGCGATTTTTTCGAGGGGGGAGTGCGTTTTTGAGCCATAAAAGACTAGCCTGATTAAGTTGTTCGGCTATGCCCTTTGGCGACTCATTTTGGTATAAGTTTTCAAATGCAGGAGAAGATAACTCATTAAATGATAATTGCTGATTACCCGTTAACTGGTTAGATAAAAATGACTGAAATTGTTCTCCGTACAGGTGTGCAATTTGGTTGCGAGGAAAATACTGAATTGCCGCCCATTTTAATATCTTGATAGTATGGTCAATGTTTGGACTATTTTGTAATTGTGAAATAGCTTGTTTCTGGCTAATACGCAATTTTATATAAGCGCGATATTTCACTGCAGCTAAAATAATTACGCCAATGATAATGGCTGCTAAGAGCCACCAACCTAAAGCAATTGGAAAGTCATTTATTTGTGCAGGTAAATGAATATCATTTAATTCGATTCCTGCATTTGCTGGCATCTGTTGAGGCATAGCTTGAGGTGCTTGCAGTGGTAGTGCAGGAGATGAAGAGGTTGGATTTAGCGACTCCACGAGTTCACTCCATTTTTCAATTGGGTTTCAAGAGATTGTCCTGCAGAAAATTCAACAATGCGAGCGCCTGATTGGCTTAATTGCTCTTCACGCTGTTTAAAAATTCTCTGCGCTTTACGATGATAATCGTCAATGGTGTTTTTATCACCTAAAGTGAGTTGTATTTGTTGTTCACCGTCTGTTAGAGCAACATTTAGCTTAGTACGAGTTGTAGGTAAATTTTGCTCAAGAGGGTCGGTCACTAAACAAACGACTAACTCGCAATGACGGCTAACTTGACTTAAATGACGTAATGCATCGTGCGTTAACTGCTGTGCATCGGTAATAAGGTAAACTAATGAGCCTGGTCGGGCGAGCTGGCGTAAACGAGCACAGTTATCTTCAAAGGCATTATAGTGAGTTTGTTCTTGAGTTTGCTCGTCGACACCTTGCGTTGTTGAGATTGTCTCACTATTTTTCGCCATTTGACAAAGCGCATGTAAATAATGCAAAACGCCTTCTTTTCGGCTTCTGGGTTTTAATTCGCAGTGTTTGTGTTGATTAAAAACAATGCCGCCAACTCGATCGCCACGAGATTTAACGTGCCAAGCAACTAATGAAGCAATATGTGCAGCTTGCACAGATTTAAACAGTAATTGGCTACCAAAACGCATGCTCGGTGTTAGATCTGTCACTATAAGTACTGGACGCTCGACTTCTTCACGAAACAATTTGGTATGGGTTTTACCTGTACGTGCAGTAACCCGCCAATCTATTGCCCGAATATCGTCACCAGTTTGGTAATGGCGAACTTCGTCAAACTCCATTCCTCGCCCTTTCATGCGGCTTAAATAATTACCAGACAATTTACTGTGTAAGTTTTTAGTTGCCGCTAAATTAATAAGTGAAGTCTTCGTTTGATAAGGGATCAACTCTTCAATGGAAACATTAATTCCATTACTGTTTAACTCAGTCAACGTTTGAGTAATATTGTGGCGATCTAAACCTTGTACCGCTTGCTTAAACCACATTAGGCAACGGCCACCAAGCTTAATAGGTGATCAAGTAATTGGTTAGCACTTATGCCTTCAGCTTCAGCTTGATAAGTCAATAAAATACGATGACGTAAAACATTATGAAATACGGCCTGAACATCTTCCGGACTTACAAAGTCTCTATCATTTAACCAAGCGCGGGCTCTTGCACAGCGATCAAGTGCTATGGTTGCTCGTGGACTGGCGCCAAATGCCAACCACTTTTTAAGTTGATCATCATATTTTTCAGGTTGGCGAGTGGCCATAATTAAATCGACAATATAATTTTCAATGGCAGGTGCCATATGAATATTTAATATTTCGTCACGGGCGGCAAATATTTCTGCTTGTGTTAGTTTTTTCTGAGGCTTTTTATCTTCTGCGTTCGCATGACTAAGCGCTTCACCACGGTTAAGTTTTAAAATATCTAACTCGCTTGCAGCATCAGGGTAGTCTATTTCCACATGCATTAAGAATCGATCGAGTTGTGCTTCTGGTAAAGGGTAAGTCCCTTCTTGTTCAATCGGGTTTTGCGTGGCCATAACTAAAAATAGTTCTGGTAAGGGATAAGTTTTTCGCCCGACAGTAATTTGGCCTTCGCCCATTGCTTCTAAAAGTGCAGATTGCACCTTTGCAGGGGCGCGGTTAATTTCATCGGCGAGTACTAAGTTTCTAAATAATGGTCCGGGCTGAAAGGAAAAGCTTCCATCCTCAGGGCGATAAATATCAGTACCTGTTAAATCTGCTGGTAATAAATCTGGGGTAAACTGAACACGATGAAAGTCTGCCTCTAAGCCTTGTGCCAAAGCATTTACTGCTCTGGTTTTTGCTAAGCCAGGAGGACCTTCAACAATTAAATGTCCATCAGCTAAAAGGGCAATAAGTAAGTTCTCAACAAACGCCGATTGGCCAATAATTTGTGTTGATAAGTGTTGTTTTAATGATGAAAAATGTTCAATAGCCATAGTTAAGTCTTTATTCATGCTTATTGTTATACAAAGTTAGGTGTTTTTAGTTCAGCCTTTACAGACCTAAAATATTATATAAGGTTCATTATTTAAGAAAACAACTCTACTGTTTGTAAATTGTAAGAAAATTTATCATTCCCTAAGTGAATAATTCCAATAAGTTACGTTTAATTTATTTTTTAAACCTTACTTTATCTTTTTAATCTAAGCTTTAAAGATTGATAAATTTTAAATTATGGTTAAAATCAATAGTTAACTTTAGAGGTCAGACCTCTTGGTTTTGTCGATAACGCCAAAACTTTAATGAGGCAAGAGCGGAGAATAAAATGACAAAAGCACAATCTCTTACTACAGCAAAAGGCGAACGTATAGCCATTGTTGCTGGCTTACGTACGCCGTTTGCTAAACAAGCAACTGCTTTTCATGGCGTGCCTGCTGTCGATTTGGGAAAAATGGTAGTTAATGAACTACTACAAAAGCATGATGTTGACCCAAGCATTATTGATCAATTAGTTTTTGGGCAAGTGGTTCAAATGCCTGAAGCTCCAAACATTGCCCGAGAAATAGTATTGGGCACAGGTATGAATGTTCACACAGACGCTTATAGTGTTTCACGCGCCTGTGCGACGAGTTTTCAGTCGACGGTAAATGTTGCTGAGTCGATTATGTCTGGTCTTGTTGATGTGGGAATTGCGGGTGGTGCAGATTCAACTTCTGTTGCCCCTGTTGGTGTGTCAAAAAACCTTGCTCGTACTTTACTTGATTTAAGTAAAACTAAAACTCTTGGCCAAAAAATTGCGCTAATTAGAAAGTTAGGTCTGAAAGATTTAATTCCTGTCGCACCGGGGGTGGCTGAATACTCAACGGGAATATCAATGGGCCAAACTGCTGAGCAAATGGCTAAAACCTATAATATTTCTCGCCAAGATCAAGATGCCCTTGCACATCGTTCTCATACGTTAGCCGCACAAAGCTGGCAAGAAGGTAAATTAGCTGGTGAAGTAATGGCAGCTCACCCGGAACCTTTTAAAAACTTTATTGATAAAGATAATTGTATTCGAGAAAACTCAGTTCTCGAAGGATACTCAAAATTACGTCCCGTGTTTGATCGGAAACACGGCACAGTTACAGCAGCAACAAGTACACCGTTAACCGATGGTGGTGCAGCTATTTTATTAATGCGAGAAGGTCGTGCAAAAGAGCTAGGTTATAAGCCACTTGGTTATATTCGAAGCTTTGGTTTTGCGGCGATTGATGTTTGGCAAGACATGTTAATGGGTCCAAGCTATGCAACACCAATTGCACTTAAGCGTGCAGGTATGGAATTAGGTGATTTAGATTTAGTGGAAATGCATGAAGCATTTGCAGCCCAAGCTCTTGCAAATATGCAAATGTTTGGCAGTCAAAAGTTTGCACAACAGCATTTAGGTAGAGATAAAGCTATCGGTGATATTGATATGACTAAATTCAATGTGATGGGAGGCTCTATCGCTTACGGCCATCCTTTTGCAGCAACAGGTGCCCGTTTAATTACCCAAACAATTAATGAATTAAATCGTCGCGGTGGTGGTGTTGGTTTAACTACTGCGTGTGCTGCTGGCGGGCTTGGTGCAGCAATGATAGTGGAGACAGATTAATGACTAGCGAAAATAACGAAGAGTTATCACAAAATATTGAAGCAAAAAGCGCTTTTACTCTAATACGTCAAGAAAATGGTATTGCTCATCTTGTAATGGATGTAGTTGACGATACGATGAATACGCTTAAAGCAGAATTTGGCGAGCAAATTTCAATCGTATTACAAGAGATTAGCCAAGATAAATCCATTACAGGTTTGGTGTTACGCAGCGGCAAAGAAAACTCTTTTGTTGCAGGTGCTGACATTAATATGATCGCTAACTGTACAACGGCGGAGCAGGCTACGGCGTTGTCACGTCAAGGACAGGTGATATTTGATCAACTTGAAGGGCTAAATATTCCTGTTGTTGCCGCTATTCACGGCGCTTGTTTAGGCGGTGGGTTAGAGCTTGCTTTAGCTTGTCATGCTCGTGTTTGTAGTGATGATGTAAAAACAGCCTTAGGTGTGCCAGAAGTACAGCTAGGTTTATTGCCAGGCGGTGGTGGTACTCAACGTCTACCTAAATTAGTCGGTGTGCAAAAAGCATTAGATATGATGCTAACTGGTAAACAATTACGTGCCAAGCAAGCGTTAAAAATGGGGTTGGTGAATGATGTAGTGCCTTCAAGCATTTTAGTGACAACTGCTGAGAAGTTAGCGCTTGATAATCTAGGTTCAGGTAAAGTTAAAGCTAAAAAACGTCAACAATCATTTTTAGATAAAGTATTAGAAAATAACAGCTTTGGCCGTAAAGTAGTTTATTCTCAAGCCACTAAATCAGTATTATCTAAAACTAAGGGTAATTATCCCGCACCAGTTAAAATTATAAACTGTGTAAAAGTGGGCGTTGAACAATCGCCTGCTAAAGGCTACCAAACAGAAGCTAATCATTTTGGTGAATTAGCTATGAGTCCTGAGTCGATGCAATTACGCGGCTTATTTTTCGCTACTACTGAAATGAAAAAAGAGCAGGGCGTTGAAGGTGTTGAACCACTTAAAATTAATAAAGCTGCGGTATTAGGTGGTGGTTTAATGGGCGGTGGTATCGCATTTGTTACTGCGACTAAAGCTAAAATACCTGCGCGTATTAAAGATATATCGCAACAAGGGCTTAGCCACGCGTTTAAATACAGTTTTGATTTATTAAATAAGAAAGTTAAACGCCGCTTTATGCGTCATAGTGAAATGCAAAAGCAATTGTCGATGATTACTGGTGCTGTTGACTATAAAGGGTTTAACGATGTCGATATTGTTGTAGAAGCGGTATTTGAAGATTTAGCGTTAAAACAAAAAATGGTTGCTGACATTGAAGAAAATTGTAATGAAAATACTATTTTTGCGAGTAATACCTCTAGCTTACCTATAGGTCAAATTGCCGCTAATGCTAAACGCCCTGAAAATGTAATTGGTCTACATTATTTTTCACCTGTAGATAAAATGCCATTGGCTGAAATTATCGCGCATGAAAAAACGTCTGATAAAACAATTTCAACAACAGTTGCTTTTGCTAAAAAACAAGGGAAAACACCTATTGTTGTTAAAGACAAAGCGGGTTTTTATATCAACCGCATACTTGCGCCATACATGAACGAAGCGGCAATGTTATTACTGAGCGGCGAGCCGATAGATAAAATTGACAAAGCTTTAGTTAAATTTGGATTCCCTGTAGGCCCAATGCAATTGCTTGACGAAGTCGGTATTGATGTAGGTGCTAAAATAGGTCCTATTTTACAAGCTGAATTAGGTGAGCGTTTTGCTGCTCCAAAAGCATTTGACAAATTGCTCAGTGATGGACGATTGGGTAAAAAAGCCAATAAAGGTTTCTATCTTTACGGTAAACAAGCGAAAAAAGGCAAAAAAGCAATAGATGAAAGCATTTACAGTCTATTAAATATAACTCCTTCTGGAAAACTGAGCGATGATATTATTGCTCAACGTTGTGTGTACATGATGTTAAATGAAGCTGCACGCTGTTTAGATGAAGGAATTGTTAGAAATGCGAGGGATGGTGATATTGGAACTATTTTTGGTATTGGTTTCCCACCATTTTTAGGAGGCCCATTAAGGTATATTGATAAAATTGGGGCTAAGCAAATCGTAGCACAGTTAAATCAATGGGCAAGTGAACACGGTGAGCGATATACACCTTGTGACGCATTAACTAAAATGGCTGAACAAGAAACCACATATTACTAGATACTCGTTGAGTATAGGTACTAATTCGCCATAAGTTGGCGAATGTTAACCATATAAAAGGGCAATTTATTGCCCTTTTTTTACCGAAAAATTATCATTGAATAGTAGAACTTCTTCTTAATGATTGTTGAATAAATACTCTAATTTAGTTATATTATGCGCGAAATATCGAACGAGTTGGCATTTGCTCGTTTAACACTTTGGGCTTGTGTGTTTTAGAGGTTAAGTATTTTGTTGTTACTTCTGGGGTTAATTGCTGTTATTTGTGCAGCTTTCTTTTACTGTCAGGCTTTAAAAAGTGGTTTGGGGGTAAAGCGATGGACGTTTGCCGGCTTATTGTTCGGACCATTTGTCTGGCCGATGTTTTGTATGAAAAAGCGAATGAAAATCAATCAGTCGTTTGGTTTTGAATATTTGATATTTAGAGCATAAAGCCTGCGGCAGGCTGGAAGTTCATTCAACTTCTGAAATGAGCGCTAACATCCATGTTAGATAGGCGTTAATTGTATTTACTTGAGTTTAAGACCACCATTTTTTTGCTTGCATCTCTTTAATTTCAATTTCAGCGGCGATGGTGTTATTTAAGGATTG
The DNA here is from genome assembly GCF_057543495.1 of Colwellia sp. SU-HH01217. NCBI lineage: Bacteria > Pseudomonadati > Pseudomonadota > Gammaproteobacteria > Alteromonadales > Colwelliaceae > Colwellia > Colwellia sp. SU-HH01217. The sequence goes on from NZ_BAAJLX010000013.1 coordinate 58,598, forward strand.
TTTTTTGAAAAATAATCTAATTAATTTGAACATGCTCATCCTTTGTTAAGTGCAAAAAATTTAAAATTTGAAGTTAATCCGCTCACCACGTTTCTTACCTGCTTGAGTAACTTCTAAAGAATGAAAGTCGATACGCTCACCACGTTTCTTACCTGCTTGAGTAACTTCTAAAGAATGAAAGTCGATACGCTCACCGCGTTTCTTACCTGCTTGAGTAACTTCTAAAGAATGAAAGTCGATACGCTCGCCGCGTTTCTTACCTGTTTGAGTAACTTCTAAAGAATGAAAGTCAATACGCTCGCCGCGTTTTTTGCCTATTTCTTGTATAGAAATTTGATCAGCGTCCTTAATTAATACAGGTGACGCAGACATTGATAAAGATAAAATAATTGAACTAAGCATTTGATTTTCCTTGTTGTAATTGTTTGATTTATTTGATTTTATAAAGCAAATATTACTAGCTAAATTTATGCCAAGTTTTAAATGATAGAGAGAATGGGACTTGTAGCTATAAATGAAAGTGAGAAACTCTATACCGCCAAATTTATGACAAAATAAAGTTGATTAGAAAATGCTAAAGTTCTCTTTGTAGTCGCTATACTTTATCGAAGGTCGTTGAGAGACGAGTGATTTGATGGGCGTGTAAATATTTTTGAAAATCAACGTCTTTTAAAGGTTTACTATAAAGGTAGCCTTGGAGTTGTTCGCATTTTAAATTAGAAAGGAAGTTAAGCTGCTGCGTGGTTTCTACTCCTTCAGCTACAACGTGCATATCGAGGTTATGAGCAATGGTAATTATAGTCGCTACCATATTCCTGCCTTGCTCGGAATGCTCAATATCGTCGACAAAAGCTTTGTCAATTTTCAATGTGTTTAGTGGAAATTTTTTCAGATATGCGAGTGAGGAATAACCTGTGCCAAAATCATCTAGCGCTAAATGAATACCCATATCTCGAATTTTCAGCATAGTTTCAATTGCTTGTTGCGGCGAATCCATTACAGTTCCTTCTGTAATCTCAAGCTCTAAGTATTTTGCCGGTAGTTTACTTTCATCTAAAATACTGGCGATCACTTCAACGAGATTGGGTTGTGTAAACTGTACCGCTGATAAGTTAACGGCGATACGGCCATCAAATAAACCTGAATCTACCCAGCGTTTTGTGGCAAAGCATGATTTTCGAAGAACGATTTCGCCAATATCAATTATCTGTCCAGTTTCTTCAGCAATCGGAATAAATACGACAGGGCTGATCACCCCTTTTTTTGGGGTGTCAAATCGAACTAAGGCCTCCATTCCTGCAATTTTTCCCGTTGCTATTTCAATTTTTGGCTGGTAGTAAACCGAAAATAAATCCTCTTTTAAACCATGCCTGATTAAGCTCTCAATTTGCAATCGTTTTACTGCTTGTTTGTTCATGGATTCACTGAAGAATTGATATTTATTACCGCCTAAATCTTTAGCATGGTACATTGCGGTATCCGCATTTTTTAGCAGTTCATGTGGCGTTGCTCCATCTTCAGGGTAGAGCACAATGCCAATACTGCTATAAAGTACGATTTCTTGGTTTCTTAATTTCAACGGAAGGGCAATGGTTTTGAGAATAGTTTTAGCTAGGGTTGTTATTGTATGAATGTCATTCGTATTTTCTATGATAATACTAAATTCATCACCACCTAAACGGTAAACGGTATCTTGATGACGTCCAATTGTTAAAATACGTTGTGCCACTTTACACAAGAGAACATCGCCTACTTGGTGGCCAAGGGAATCGTTAATCTTTTTAAAGTTATCCAGATCAAACACAAGTAATGCATGGGGAATTTTGTTTTTTACTAACTTGCCCTGGTTTGCTTGAAATAACGAACGATTAGGTAATCCCGTAAGTGTATCGCTGTTCGCAAGTGTTCTCAGCTCTTTTTCTGTTTCCTTACGTTGGGTAATATCAGAAAATACGCCAACAAAGTGAGAGATATTACCGCTCCCATCTCTAATGCCATCAATATTGAGATCAGTTAAATAAAGCTCTCCATTATCTCTTAAGCTTTCAATTTCGCCATGCCATGTACCTTTATTAATTAAATGTGTTTTTACATTTTGGCAAAATCTATCGGGGTATTGATTAAATACTAAAGGTTGTCCGAGCATTTGCTCTTTAGTTTTTCCGGTAATACGTTGAAAAGATTTATTAATATCGACAGTGATAAATTGCCTATCGTATATGACAACGGCATCAGATATATTTTCGATACACTTGGCAAATAGCTTTAGTCTTTCCTCAGCCTTTTTTATTTGGCTAATATCTTTCAAGGTTCCTGTCATACGGGTAGGTTTGTTATTAGCGCTGCGCTCAACAATTTTTCCGCGATCGAGTACCCAAATCCAACGCTCATCTTTGTCTTTTACACGATAAGTTGATTCAAAATGCTCGGTTTTACCTAAAAAGTGTTCATCTAATGCTTGTCTAACCCGTTTAATGTCGTGTTGATGTAAATTGGTTTTATCTTCAGCGGTATTACGCGTACCGTCTTGTGGAAATTCTAAAATTCCCCAAATATTTGATCGAAATATTTTACCCGTAGTGATATTCCAATCCCACATTTCATCGCCACTACCCCATAAGGATAGTTTCAAACGCTCTTCACTTTGTTGTATTTGCCAGTAAAATTGACGCTTATGACGTATTTGTAGAAGCAGGTAAGCCATAAAGGATAATATAATGAAACTGTAGATACTAATCGCAGATTTAGTTAACCACCACGGGGGGATAATTTGGATATTAAGATTATTTGATTGGATGATTTCAGGATTATATTGGTCATATACTTGCAACTCAAATGTATATTCACCAGCGCTTAAATTAGTATAAGTAGCACGTAAGTAATTCGGATCTGCATCTATCCATTTATCATTAGAGCCTAAGAGTCTATATCTGTATTGTAATTGATTAGGAAGTTTTGAGTTTGGTGAAATAAACTCGATACTAAAAGGTGATTGATTATAATCAAGTGTTAATTTATCTATGAAATTAACTTGCTTGTTTAATGTAAATTTATTTTTTTTTGAAATTAGGGGGTCTATCACAAGGGTTTTTTTGTTTGCGATGAAAATATTCGTAAATACTGGTTCTTTAATATTTTGAGTTATATTAATTACCTCGTCAGGATCAAACTGATAAAAGCCATTTGTTCCACCAAATGTTAATGTGTTATTAGATGATGATAGAGATGAAAATGCTATGAATTCATTATTTGTAATTGAATAATCATCACTGAAGTTTTTAACTGTTTTATTCGAAGGATCTATAACACTTATACTTTTATTTGTAGCAAGCCAAGCATTTTCATTATCATCAATAAGAATACTTGCTATAAAATTATTACTTAAATAATTACTCTCATTAAATGCAGTCACTTGTTTAGATTTTTTGTTTATGAGTGTTATACCTTGAGAATGTGAACCTAACCATAACCAATTAGGTGATGTAACAATATTTGCAACTTTTAAGTCAGAATTTTTAATGCTGTTACCAATTTTAAATTCCGTATAATTCCTTTCATCGATACTAAATTGGAAAATATTATTTAGTTTAGAGGTAAGCCAAAGGCTTTGAATAGGTGCCGCCGTTGAGCCTTTTTCAACACCTATTGCAGTTAGACTATTATTCTTTATTGGAAATAAAGAAAATGATTTTGATAGTAAATTAAAGCAAACTAAATTACCTGCTTGATTTATATACCAGATGTTTCTATCAATTAATATAAGTAGGTTGTTTATAGGGTGATGAGAATGATTTTTCCATTGAGTTATTTCAGTAATTTTCTTATCTTTTAAATTATATGTATATAATTTATTATCAGTACTTCTTAAAATTAAATAATTGTCATTATCATTTAAAATTTGTGAAATACCTTGGATGCTATTTGGTAATTCGTGTTCTGTTAATTTATTTGAATTATAGCTAAATAATTTTCCTGCTTCCGTTGATAACCAAACAGAATCTTTTACTTCGGTGAAGGATTCAACAATAAAGTTGTTTTTGATGTTAGGATCGAAAGTATGTTGAAAAACTGAGCTTAGTGGCTCGTAAATAATTAATCCTTTTCCATAAGTACCAATCCATATTTTTCCAGTTTTATCTTTGTATATGTCATTTAGCCAGTTTTCTGAAAGGGAGGTGGAATGGTAACTGCTTTGATAACTTTTAATTGAGAAATCGAGTAAATTAATGCTATTTAAGCCGTTATTACTAGTAAACCAAACTTCTTTATCATTAATTTTTTCTATAGCAGAAATTTTATTAGATAATATTGATTTATTATTATCTCTGGATAAGTGTTTCTTAATTTTATAATTTAAGGAAACTATAAAAATCCCGTTATCGGTTGCTAACCAGTAATCATTTTCAATTAGCTTTAGATCGTTCATGGCGTTAGCTGAGAACTTTAAATTCCATTTGTTTTTTTCATTTAAGGGGATAGCATAAGATAAGTTCTCATTGAGAATATATATCCCTTGATCATAAGTTCCCATCCAGTAATTGTTATTTTGATCTTGAAATATTGTTTTAATTTCTTTTAGTTTATCTTCGATTCCTTTTATGCGAATTCTAATAAAGTTATTTTCTTTTGGGCTATATTGATGTAGACCGTTTTGAGTAGAAATCCATATGTTATTCGAGTTGTCCTGATAAATATTCCATATCAAATTGTCAATTAATGAATTTTTATCTCCTTCTATAGTATAAAAATTATCAAAATTATCTAGCTCTCGATTATAACGACTGAGGCCATTTTCTGTAGCTACCCAAATAATATTTTCATTATCAATGTATACTTTTCTAACAAAGTTATTAACTAACGAGTTTTTATCATTAGATTCATGGCGATAATGAACAAATTTACTACCATCATACCGATCCAATCCATCTTCTGTCGCAATCCAGATAAATCCTTGTTTATCTTGAGCGATACTAAACACATAGCTTTGAGATAAGCCATCGGCGGTGGTTAGGTGGTTAAACTTTATGGGACTAGCTTCAAATGTTTCTAGGGGTAATAAGGCATGAGCAGAAGTTTGAGCAAAAATTAGTAGTGTAAAAACTAGTTTTAAAAAAGTTGTTGAGCCATATTTTTTAACAAAATATTTATTTTTGCACTTAAAGGCAAAAAAATTAAAAAAAGATAAAAGCAAAACATGTCCTTGTTAGAAGGAAAACCAGTAAAATTATTAAGTATTATAAACTTAGGGAGCTCTATTTAAAATGAAGCGTATTACTAAGTCAACTCTTCTTATGTACATTAAGCGTTATATCGGCAATTTTAAAACTTTCTTTGACAATTTTTAGTAAAATCATTGATATTATTAATGATTGTTTGATTTTTATTCGTTGTCTGAGTTTGGTTTTCGTCACTTTGTGAGATAAACAATAACCTATCTGGGCTTGATTGGCTGGTTAACATTTCTGTTATAAATGTTTTAATGTCTTCTAAAGTGAGTGACATTATCGTATTAACTAACTTTTCTTTATGATTAAATTCAACATCATCATTGCACAATGCCGCCCAAAACCGTTGGCTTTTAATACGTAAACTACTGTCTTTTTCTTGTAATTGACCAGCTAAACCATGCTGTAAATGTTGCCAATCTTCTTGAGTCATTCGTGCTATTTTATCTACGCTTGTATTAATAAATTCGTTGATAGAATCGATTAGCTTTTCGGGTAGAGTGTTTGGTGATTGAATATAAAAAGCAATCCCCGGATAACGGTTTAATGGCATATACCCTACACCCACTAAATAACCGTATTGCTTTTCTGTTCTCATTTCTTGAAAGAACAATGGTGACAATAAATGGCTTGTTATCATCACTTTAGCGATTGTTATTGTTTCCTTATTAGCTTGGGGATAATAAATCACACAAGCATGATCGTGCTTTGGTAAGCGAATAGGTACACATAATTCACCAAGATTTGATATATCTAACACAGGAAAGTCAATTTTGTACTTTGCATTATAAAAGTTTAAGAAGGTTTCTTTAATTGTTTGAGTTATTTGTTCGACATGATGCTGTATCCAGTTGCCATGAATTAATACTTCTATGTTTATCTGACTAAAAAGTGTAGAGCTAAAGTCGACAAATTCATCAAAATCAACACTATCAAGTGCATGCTGTAATTCATCACTGCTTGGATTTAATGGTTGCATCATTGAACTGAGTGTAGAAAACAATTGGGAAATAGATTTACTAGTGTCGGCATTTTTCCAATGGGTAATTAAGTGCTGTTTTAATAAGGAAAAATGGTTTTTATCAAGTTGGTGCCCCTTTAGCGTGTTAATTAACTTTGTCAGTAAATCTCCTTGTTTCTCGCTAATACCTGATAACTGAAGTGATATGCCTCCTTGATGTGCGTATAAATGATAATGTATGCCAGCTAATTCGGCATCATAGTTTTCTTCAATTAAAGTATCGCTATATAAATCAACCAATAGCCGAGTCATAGCGATGGTCTTTATGTTTTTAACTGAATTTGGCGCATCGATGCTAATATAAATATAGCCTTTGGGCACCTTGAATGTGGCATCTTGCTTATACCAAATAGTTAAGCCATTTGTTTGCTCAACTATCTTAGGAGTATTGTGAGAAGAGGAATGGGAAGGTGTAACTGAAACACTATCCTCATAAACCTTTGGGTTAGCAACGATATACGGATTAGCTGGTGGTAAAAATAATTCATCTATAACTGGTGGGTTCAGCCATTGTGAAAGTTTATCAGGGTTTATTCTTTCATTATGAAAAGGGACTTGATACCAAAAGCTTGTTTGATCAAATGTTCGAGCACAGTTGTTATTATCACTATTTAAATTAACATTATTATTAATATGTTGGCTTACATGAATAATACGCATGTTGTGGCACGTTAAGTAACCTAATAATTTGTCGATGGTGTCATGGCACATATTCGCCATCACATAATCACCAAAAATATAATCCTCTACTGGGTAATGTTGCATGTTAAGCACTAGTTGACTGACAGAGTCTATAGGTTTCATTTTTTCGTGGTAAGTAAATGAAAGCTCTGCAATCGATTGCTTTTCTTTATAATAATGTTCAGGAAGAGGTTTGCTTTTTAATAAAGCTATATAACTAAATACAATGGAAATAATTTCATCAATGTGCGCTTCACCAGCTTCTGTTAATGAAATACTAATATTAAAGTCTTTAAAATTTGAGCCATTAATTCCAGAGCCAGCCGTTAACCCCATTGCCCATTGCTTATGTTTTAATAAGGATAAAATACTTCCAACCCCTTCGTGCCCTAGCAAATAAGCAAGAACGCTTTCTGGTTTATGTCGGTAATATTGATCAATACTTGGCATGGCAAAGCTAATAATTAATTGGTGATCATTATTAACAGGTTTAACGTTAAGGTAAATACCTTGATGCTCAGGTAAATATAATGGAGTGTTGATCTTAGGCAAGGGTTTGACGGCACAAGGTACACTTGAAAATAAGTGATTAGCAAGTTTGGATAATTCTTCTATCGACTGAGGGCCTTCAAGTGCTAAGGTCATATAATTAGCACGATAAAAGTCATTATAAAACTGTTGTACTTCATTTTTGATACTGATGCCTTTTCTGTCTGCCAAAGTGTCTAGATTACCGACAGAAAATTGAGAGAACGGGTGTTCAGGATTAATCGTGTCTTTATGAACGTCGTAAAGTCGGCGAATATCATCTTTTAGTTTTAATTTAAACTCCGCATCAATATTTTGACGCTCTTTGTAAATAAAATCTTCAGATAAAAGCGGTGCAATAAAAAATTGGCTAAAGCGCTCTAACGCCGCTGAAAAGTGCTTTTGTTGAATATCAAAAAAGAAACAAGTGTGTTCAGTTGCTGTCCACGCGTTATTTGTACCGCCATGCTGACTAATAAATTTTTGATATTCACTGCCGTTTGGGTACTTGTGTGTGCCTAGAAATAGCATATGTTCTAAAAAATGAGCTAAACCCTGTCGCTCAACAGGATCGTTGAAGTGACCAACATTGACTGCCAGTGCTGCAGCTGACTTATTCGTGTCACTATTTTGAATGAGTAATACTCGTAAACCATTACTTAAGGTAATCGCTTGATAAGTTTTTAGATCATTTGGACTTTGACGCAATACTGGCTTCCTTTAAAAAGTGTACAGTTAAATCGCTGCTGATAACGTTAATTAACGACACTAATTACTTTGAAAATTAAAATGTTAGCAACTGTTTATGGTTATAACACTAAACTACGCTATGAACACGATATCCTCAAGTCAATTTAACACTTTGGCTATTCAGATGTGTTTTATTGAAATTTGTCTGAACAATTGTTTTAACTTTACTAATATTCTATTACTATAGCCGCAAATACTACTTATAGCCGCGTATTTTAATAGGCGGAACATATATGCAACTTTTTATTATGCGCCATGGCGACGCAAGCATGACAGTATCTCCTGATGCAAAACGACCATTAACTCAGCAAGGTAAGCTAGAAGCAAAATTGATGGGTAAATGGTTACAAGGCTTAAATACTACGATTGATCAAGCCTTGGTTAGCCCTTATGTTCGAGCGCAGCAAACATCGTCAGAAGTATTGTCTCAACTTGATTGTAAGCCCATAATTACTACTACAGAACTTATTACTCCTTCTGGAGATGCATCTCAAGTACATGATTATATCGATGGTGTAATTGGCTCCACTCATTGCCAAACGTTATTAATGGTTACCCATATGCCTTTGGTGAGTTATTTAGTTGAAACCTTGACCTTTGATAAGCAAGCCCCTATTTTTCAAACATCTGGGATCGCCGAAATAGACTATGACAGTAACGCTATGAAAGGGCAGTTAGTACGTTTAATTTCTCCTGTAGATTTATGCTAGTAGTTAAAGTAAATGGCAACTAACTATTTTTGCATAAATTTATCTTTTAACTCTATCAATACTAACAGTGCGCCATTACCACCCCATTCTAAAGGTGCCTGATGAAATGCCATTACATCTGGGTGTTGTACTAACCAATGAGGGACTTTATTTTTTAATACCCTTGAACCAATGCCGTGAACGATACAAACACATTGTGCATGCTCTTTTTGGCAAGCATATAACAATGCAGCAATTTCTTGTTTAGCTTGATGCTTGTCTAAACCGTGTAAATCAAGAATTAAATCAGGAGCATATTGACCGCGACGTAAATTTTTAGCTTCGAAACTATCAACATCATGTCTAACATATTTCATTGGGCCTTGAATGTTAAGATCTGGTTCGAACTCATCAGAAAAGTGAAACTCGGCTAGTTGTTTAGCCTTTTTTTCTTTTGCGGTTTTAGGTTTCTGCTTGATGCTTCTATTTACTGCGTGTATGGTGTCCTGCACCATAGGCTTTACCTTACCGGCAGCAGCTTTAAATAGCGATTTTTCTTCAGCGGTAAGTTGATCTTTTAGTTTCATCTGCGAAGTTTAGCACTTGTTAGCTGTACGCGGAAATAAGTTTTTAGAGGAAAAAAGTGTGAACATTAATAAGGCTATATCAATTCAGCATGAATTGTTTACCATTGGCGATTTTATTCGTTTTGCCAGTAGTCAATTTAATCAAGCTGATCTGTTCTTTGGTCATGGTAGTGATAACGCATGGGATGAAGCCATTACACTAGTTATGTTCGCTATTAGCTTGCCTGCGAGTATGAGTGAACAGGTATTGCCTTATCGATTGGTTGATGAGGAAAAACAGTATATTTTATCATTAATTGAACAACGTATTAATGAAGGGATCCCAGCAGCATATATTACTAATCAAGCGTATTTTGCTAATTTACCTTTTTATGTCGATGAACGCGTGTTAGTGCCGCGCTCACCAATTGCCGAGTTAATTAATAAACGCTTTTCTCCTTTTATTAGCGAGAATCAATCGCCAAAACGAATTCTTGATTTATGCACGGGCAGTGGTTGCATTGCTATTGCTTGCGCGGTAGCGTTTCCAGAAGCGGAAGTAGACGCAGTTGATTTAAGTACTGATGCACTCAATGTTGCACAAATTAACATCGAAAATCATGGACTTTGTGAACAAGTTATTCCAATTCAATCTGACGTTTTTGGTGGGGTTAAAGACTTCACTTATGATTTAATAGTGACTAATCCTCCTTATGTTGATCAAGAAGATGTTGATGCTCTTCCTGTTGAATATACACATGAGCCTGAAATGGGGCTTGGTAGTGGTGAAGATGGACTAGATATTGTGAGAAAAATACTCGCGCAAAGTTCACAGCATTTAAATGATAATGGACTGCTTATTTGTGAAGTAGGTAATTCTCAAGTTCATGTAGAAGCTGTCTATCCTCAAGTGCCTTTTACTTGGATTGACTTTGAATTCGGTGGTCACGGGGTCTTTGTACTGAGCAAAGCACAACTAGAGGAATTTTCATCAGTTTTTCAACAACAACTGCTTGATTAAACAATTATTATAAAGTTATTCATCAATTTTAGCTAAAGGTAAACATTACAATGTCCGGTAATACATTTGGTAAATTATTCACAGTGACTTCATTTGGTGAAAGTCATGGTTTAGGTTTAGGTGCTATTATTGATGGTTGCCCGCCTGGAATAGAGCTTTGTGAAGCTGATTTACAAATTGATTTAGATCGTCGTCGTCCAGGAACTTCTAGATACACAACAGCAAGGCGAGAACCTGATCAAGTTAAAATAATGTCAGGTGTATTTGAAGGAAAAACGACAGGTACCCCAATCGGGTTGATGATAGAAAATACCGATCAACGCTCTAAAGATTATGGCAATATTGCGCAAAGCTTCCGTCCTGGTCATGCCGACTACACCTATTGGCAAAAATACGGGTTACGTGATTACCGTGGCGGCGGGCGCTCATCTGCCCGTGAAACAGCCATGCGTGTCGCAGCAGGGGCAGTCGCTAAAAAATATTTATTTCAAAAGTTTGGCATGACAATTCAAGGTTGTGTCACTCAAATTGGCGATGTTTCAGCACAAAATGTTGATTTATCGACATTGAACTGGAAAAAAGTTGAAGAAAATCCTTTTTTCTTTGCCGACTCAACTAAACTTGAGCAACTAGATGAGTTACTGCGCGGTATTATTCGAGAAAAAGACTCTATTGGAGCTAAAGTGTCGGTTGTCGCTAGCAATGTGCCTGTAGGCTTAGGTGAACCCATATTTGATCGACTAGATGCTGAAATTGCTCATGGTTTAATGGGAATAAATGCTGTTAAAGGTGTTGAAATTGGTGATGGCTTTGCTGTCGTTAATCAAAAAGGCTCAGAGCACCGTGATGAACTAACACCAACAGGCTTTGATAGTAATCATGCGGGGGGAATCTTAGGTGGAATCTCTTCAGGACAAGCGATTGTTGCTCATTTAGCGTTGAAACCAACCTCTAGCATTGGCGTTAGTGGAAAAACTGTCGACCTTCAAGGTGAAGCTACAGACATTATTACCAAAGGACGACATGATCCTTGCGTAGGTATTCGCGCTGTGCCGATTGCTGAAGCTATGATGGCACTAACATTAATGGATCACTTTTTACGTCACCGCGCGCAAAATGCTGATGTTGAATGCATAACGCCAGTGATTACCCAGTAGCACTGTGTTACCTATTTAAAGGTTAAAAATTGTCATTATTTACACGGCTTTCTTCAAGCTACTTTTTTTATTTTAGTATCCTTGGGTTAGTCGTTCCTTACATGGGCGTTTTTCTTGACGGAGAAGGCTTCTCATCGATTGAAATCGGCGAAATTCTTGCCATTGTTACTGCCAGTAAAATAATTGGCCCATCATTATGGGCTATTTTAGCTGATAAAACCGGTCGGCAGTTGTCAATTATTCGGCTAGGAGCTTTACTTGCCGTCGCTTTTTTTACCCTGTTGTTTTGGTTTAAAGGCTACTGGCCTGTGACGTTTTGTTTAGCTGTTTTTAGCTTATTTTGGACAGCTATATTGCCTCAGTTAGAAGTAATGACTCTTAATTCAATTCGACGTAGCCCTAAAATTTATGCTCGAATACGCTTATGGGGAAGCCTTGGCTTTATTTTTATTGCCGTATTAGCTGGCGATTTTATTGAGCGATTCAGCCATAATGCTTTTACTTATTTAGGTCTTGCCGCTTTAATCGCTTTGTTTGTGTCAACATTAACCTTAAAGCAGCCTAAAATTCATTTATCACATATAACTGCCACTTCGTCGATCACTAATAAACTGGTGAATTATTCGTTTATTATCTTCTTTATCGCTGGATTAATGTTACAAATTAGTTTCGGGCCTTATTACAGTTTTTTTGCGCTGTTTTTACGTGATCTTTCTTACTCTGGTTTTGTTGTTGGTTTATTAATCGGCTTAGCTGTTGTTGCTGAGATTTTAATTTTTATTTTTGCAGGACAGCTATTTAAGTCTTTTACCATAAAGTCGTTACTTATTTTTAGTTTGTTTATTACCGCGATACGTTGGCAATTGTTAGCAAGTTTTGGTGAAAATTTGGGCTTATTGATGTTGAGCCAGATAATGCATGCTGCAAGCTTTGGCTTATATCACAGTGCTTCAATCGCTTTTATTGGTAGACATTTTGACATTAATCAACAAAGTAGAGGGCAAGCACTTTATATTGGTGGTGTCTATGGGATTGGTGGTGCGATTGGTGCCTATGTCGCTGGTTTATTATGGTTAGATGGCGCAGGGGCGCAGACTGCTTTTAACTTTGCCGCGCTGTCTGCGTTAATTGGTACCGGATTTGCTATTTTTATTCCTGCATATAACCGAGAAAAGGATATGTTAATTAAATAGTGTCTCAGTTGTTATTCTCTTTTTTTGCGCTCTAACACTGCTTGATAAGCCGTCGTTATTTTTCGTACTGTTTGTGGATCGGATAGTTTACTAAGTGCAAAATAAAGCTCCGTTGAAAGGTCTGATAACTGATAAAAGGGTTCTATTTGATTACAGCTTAATTTTACCTCATGACAGTTTTCATAAAATAAGTTATCGACTGCCGAAATAACGTCAACGCGACCATTTAATAATTTTTTAATATTTTGTTCACTTTTAGAAACAAGCTCTAAATTTTTTACTCCTAACGAGTTCAAATGATGATGGGCCGCTGAATCTCTTAAGACGCTAATTTTTAAATTACTGAGTGAAAAATCAGGTGAAGTAGGATCTATAGGACTTGTTTTTAATTTATATAATGAAAAGTCTAAGGCAATCAATAAACTAAACCAGTGAAACAATGGCGCACGTTGTTCAGTTTTTGCCATTGAGTAAATCACAATGTTGGGTTGATGTAGTGCAGTGTTATAGATTCTCGCCCAAGGTTGCATTTTTATCGAATAGCTTAAATTTGCTGTTTGTAAGACCTCCTCAACAAACTTGGTCGAAGGGCCAGTTATTAGTCCATTCTCTTTATATTGAATGGGGTATAAATCTTCGGTGAGCACATTAACTTCCGCCTCTTTAGACAAAGAGGCGGAGCTAGTAACCGACATTAAAAATAAAATGACAAATAATGTTCGCATATTATTTAGTATAGTTAGACTCTTAATTAAATAAAGGATTACAAACCATTATGGTATTGAACATTGGTTGAGTCAGGCACTAAGTCATTTAGTACTTGTTGCGCGTTTATTGAACTTTCTTTATTTGAATTACTGTTAGTTAATAACTGCTCAAATTGCTCTATTAATGTTGCTTTATCGGGGGATGTTCGATCGCCAGCGCCTATATTAGTTAAATCAATCATAAAGCCATCATAAAGTTTATTAAGATCGTTAATTACCTCCATGTTTAAAAATTGATCTTTATTATAAATGCTGGGGTAACCAGCTTTTTGTTTATCAATAGCAAACGAAACACCTTTAAGGTTAGTAATGCTGGTTGATTTATCACAAGACAGCATACAGCCATTATCTATACGAGGTTTTTCACATCCTACACTTTGTTGAAAGAAGCATTGTCTGCTAGTCATTAAAAGAATGGGGTGGTAAATACTATAAAATAATTTAAAGTTTTCAGGGCGCGCAATACTCTTCATTTGTAAGTGGTTTATCTCATTAGAGATAAAAGCACCATCACAATTAAATGCCTCTTTCATGGCAAGTAAAGCATAAGAGTTTGTGGTATTTAAAAATGGTCCTGCAATCCATTTTATGCCTAGTTCGTATGCTCTGTTAGCTATACCAGTATTATTAGTTACAATAAGTTTAGGCTTTACTTGCTCTAAAATATTAAGGGCAACATCATAATCTTTTCCGATTAAAACTGAAGGAAACCAAGGGATTAGTTTTGGGTTTTCATTGAAAAAGCTAACGTACTTTGTGCAACCGCGTTTATAAGCATCGGGAAGTTTAAAGTAGATATCAGCATGGGTTAGTTGGGAAAGTTTAACGTCAGCTTCATCGCATATTAAAATAGAGAGCTTGGCTTGGTGGTCTAAATTATGGTGATGACGGGCTAACTTCGGTAATTGTACCTCTGGTAATACTGCTTGGTCGTTATTAAGCAGTGCTGAAACCTTATTTTTGAGTAAGGTTAATTCACTAAAAGGAATACTGGCGCTTTCGGCAATGCCATTAATAGTTAGCTCAGTTAAGTTAAATTCTGCGTTGTTAAAGCTTTTGAAACGCTTTTCAATTACGGCTTTATCGAGACGGTTGCTATCGCTTGAAATTAAATTTTTAGTCGAAGAAATGCTATGTTGCTTTGTTTGTTTAGTGGTTTTTCCTGCTGAAAAGTCGACCGTAGTTATAGTCACTGTTAATGGTTTGCCAATTTCGCCTGTAAATACCAAGGACAATGTAGGTTTTTCGATGCTCAAATGTTGAATTTTATCTTGCACACTGGCTTGAATTTCATTTTTTTCAGTACTGAGATTTTCTTCAACCTCGTGGATTTGTACCACGGATATCGCATTGCTTTTATCGATTGCACGATGAGTGGAATTATCACGTGGGTTTTCAATAAACATTGATTGATTTAAATCGCCACGTAAAAAGGCATTCGAAAAATCACGGTTAAACACTTTATAAAGTCGTTCGCCATCTTCTAGCAGCTCACCAGTTTCAATAAATCCATCAATTTGTTTTCTGAAGCTGTCGATAACCGTATGAACATAACTTGCTCCTTTAATTCGACCTTCAACTTTAAAAGAATGTACACCAGCATCAATAAGGGCAGGCAGATCAAAAAATGCTGAATTATCTTTAATATTTAAAGGAAAGTTATTACCTGACGGGGTCGTTTCATATTCTTCACGACATGCTTGGCTGCAACGTCCTCGGTTTCCTGAATTACCAACACTGGCAGAGGTGGAATAACATAGTCCCGAAAAAGCCACACATAATGAGCCATGAACAAATACTTCAGTTAGTACATTGTGCTCATTTGCAACCGTGTTGATCGTAGTGATCTCTCTTAAATTTAACTCTCTTGATAAGTTAACTCGAGAAGCCCCTAAGCGTTTTAAAAATGGAATTTGTCCGACATTATGTGTGGTTAACTGCGTTGATGCATGAATATCTAATGTTGGAAAGTGTTTTTTGAGAATGTAAAGTAATCCTAAGTCTTGAACAATAACACCATCGAGTGTGGTGTTAACAAGCTTGCTTAATAGTTTTGCTAAAGACTTAAACTCATGCTCTAAAATAACAATGTTTAGCGTTAAAAATATTTGGCATTGGTAGTGATGAGCCAGCCGAATAATACCGACGAGTTCGTCAAATGAGATATTAGCAGCACGGTTTCGTGCGTTAAAAGTGTCTAATCCACAATAGACAGCATCAGCACCTGCTATTATTGCAGCTTTTATTGCATCAACATCGCCACCGGGGGCTAATAATTCAATTTTAGGACTCATGGTTACAACTTTAGCCTTTATTTGGCGATTAAACTTTAAAGGGGGGATTTTACCCATATATTTAGTCATTGAATACCGTTAAAGTGAGTCATTTAGCGGTAAATTTATTATTACTTTGGGAAAATAATCGATAATGAGTGAAAACAATACCTTACCTATTCTTTATTCCTTAAGAAATTGTCCTTATGCCATGCGTGCCAGAATTGCCATTTTTAAAGCAAAACAGCCTGTTTTACTAAGAGATATAGTTTTGTCGGATAAACCTAATGAAATGATAGTCGCATCCCCTAAAGCTACAGTTCCTGTGTTAGTGGTTAATCCTGACGTTGTTATTGATGAAAGTTTAGACATTATGTTGTGGGCACTTAAAAACACGGATCCTCAAGATTTATTACATCAAGAGGATGATGCCAACTTACTAAGTATGTTGGCGTTAATTGAGTTATTTGATACCCAATTTAAAGCGTGCTTAAACAAGTATAAATGTGCAAAACGCTATCGAGAAAATAATGTCGAGCAATGTCGTCAAGACTGCCAATACTATATAAATCTATTAGAAGAGCGCTTAACACAACATACATTTTTATTTTCAGATAAGGAAAGCTTGGCAGATATTGCCTTATTACCTTTTATCCGTCAGTTTGCCAAAGTAGAACGACAATGGTTTTTAAATGCTGATTATCCGAATTTACAACTATGGCTTAAGTGTTATTTACAAAGCCCTATGTTCACTAAAGTTATGTCAAAATATGATTTGTGGCTAACTCATAAAGAAGATGTATTGTTTGGTTGCTAACATTTTAAATTGTGACCTTGGCGTCAATAACCTATTAAAAATAAATCACTAAGTTGTGTGACACTTCTTTCTATTTTAATGGCAAAGGTGAGATAATATTCGCCTCAGCACTTTTTACGGAATCTAATCAATGGAAATCAAAGTTAACTTTCTCGACAACCTCAGACTTGAAGCTAAGTTTGATGATTTCACTGTCATCGCAGATCAACCTATACGTTACAAAGGCGATGGTTCTGCACCGGGTCCTTTTGATTATTTTTTAGCGTCTTCAGCCTTATGTGCTGCATATTTTGTTAAAGTTTATTGCTCATCTAGAGATATTCCTACTGAAAATATTAGATTGTCACAAAATAACATTGTCGATCCAGAGGATCGTTATAACCAAATTTTTCAAATACAAGTTGAATTACCAGAAACTATTTCAGAAAAAGATCGCAAAGGCATCATTCGTTCTATTGATCGCTGTACCGTTAAAAAAGTTGTACAAACCGGTCCTGAATTTAAAGTAGGGATTGTGGATAGTCTAGAAGAAGACGCACAAGCAATGTTGATGGTTCAACCAGAAGGTGAAGCGAATACCTATATATTAGGTAAAGATTTACCTCTTGAACAAACGATTGCTGATATGACCACAATGCTTTCAGATTTAGGAATGAAAATTGAAATTTCATCATGGCGAAACATTGTGCCTAATGTGTGGTCTTTACATATTCGTGATGCCGCTTCACCTATGTGTTTTACCAATGGTAAAGGAGCCACTAAAGAAAGTGCGCTTTGTTCGGCTTTAGGCGAATTTATAGAACGTTTAAACTGTAACTTTTTTTACAATGATCAATTTTTAGGTGAAGAAATAGCTAATAGCGATTTTGTTCATTATCCAAATGAGAAGTGGTTTACGCTTGAAGAGGACGATGAATTACCGAGTGGACTTTTAGATGACTATTGCCTAGCGATTTACAATCCTGATAATGAGTTACGTGGCTCAAACCTTATCGATACTAATTCTGGTTTGGCAGAGCGTGGAATTTGTTCTATTCCTTATGTTCGACAATCAGATGGTGAAACGGTTTACTTTCCATCAAACCTTATTGAAAACTTATTTCTAAGCAATGGGATGAGTGCAGGTAACAATTTACCTGAAGCAAAAGTACAATGTTTATCAGAAATTTTTGAACGAGCTGTAAAGCGACAAATTATTGAACAAGAAATTGTGTTACCTGATGTACCTGAGCAAGTTATTGCAAAATACCCCAATATTTTGGCAGGTATTAAAGGACTAGAAGAACAAGGCTTTCCTGTTGTTGTTAAAGATGCCTCGTTAGGTGGTCAATTCCCTGTAATGTGTGTCACGCTAATGAACCCTAAAACTGGAGGAGTATTTGCTTCTTTCGGGGCTCACCCAAGTTTTGAGGTAGCACTTGAGCGCAGTTTAACAGAATTACTTCAAGGGAGAAGTTTTGAAGGACTCAATGACGTACCTAAACCAACATTCAATAGTTTAGCTGTTACTGAGCCTGAAAATTTTGTTGAGCACTTTATAGACTCGACAGGTGTTATTTCTTGGCGTTTCTTTAGTAGTAACCACGATTATGAGTTTTGTGAATGGGATTTTTCTGGTAGTAATGAAGAAGAAAATAGCCGTTTAATGGACATTCTTAACACTCTAAATAAAGAAGTGTATATTGCTGAGCTTACCCAGTTAGGCGCGTCAGTTTGTCGTATTCTGGTACCAGATTATTCAGAAGTTTACCCTGTTGAAGATCTTATTTGGGATAATACGAATAAAGCGCTTGAATATCGTGAAGATATTTTAAATCTCCATAAATTAAATGAAGATGCTCTAGTGAGCTTAGTTGAACGATTAGAAGATAGTCAGCAAGACAATTACATTGATATTCGCACTTTAATCGGTATTGAGTTTGATGAAAATACGGTATGGGGCCAATTAACGATTCTTGAGCTAAAAATTCTTATTTATTTAGCGCTAGGTGCGTTAGAAGATGCAATAGAATTAGTGGGAGAGTTTTTACAATATAACGACAATACAGTAGAGCGCGGCTTATTTTATCAAGCAGTTCATGCCGTTCTTGAAGTGACCTTAGATGAAGAGATGGAGCTTGAACACTTTATAGGTAACTTTAATAAAATGTTTGGTGAAGCCGCCATGGAGCAAGTGGTTGGCACAGTATTTGGTGAGCTTAAATTTCCAGGTTTAACGCCAACAAGTATGAAGTTAGAAGGCTTAGATAAGCACTTAAGACTTATTGAAAGTTATAAAAAGCTTCATCATGCAAGACAATTAACTATCAAAAATACTTAACGGTTTTTAGTCAAGCGCCAATATTTTTATAAAGTATTGGCGTTAAATTTTTCACTACATTATTTGATAATTCGTTGTTATATAATCTTAAGATGAAATCCGTATCACTTTAAATGTATCAATTAGCCAATACATATTAATATTAAGAAATGTGTTACAGAATCAAGAAACGAAAAAATACCGCCATTAAGTCTATTATACATAACCTACAACCTTGCTCACCTTTACCTTTTTGTTTGAAATTTCACTTCTGGCACATCGTTTGAACCATTACTCGCTCCATACGGTTAAATGTAATCAACAGTCTTCATTTTTTATAATATTAAGTTCTTTATAAAACAATAAATTTTATTTTGGTAATTCCAATTGGTGTTGTTTTTATTTTTATTGTTTTACATTTTTATTGTTTTTGGTAATGTTGGTTTGTTTTTTTATTTATATTTGGAACCTTACTTTGTTGCCATTAAAAAGTGTTATTAATGCGTTTGTTATTATTTTATTGTTTGGTTGTGGCAGTGCTTCGGAATCTACAAGTAATGACTCATCAGAGAAAATCCCTGTTATTGAAGAGCCAGCACCTGTAGAGGATGAGTTACAAGAGGTAAGTTGTTCTAGTTTATCAAAGCTGAATTTAATTGAGGCATCATCTGAGAATGAATTAGCTAGCTATGGGGCTGATAAAGCCATTGACAAGACTTTTACTGTTGATTCTCGATGGTCTACTTCTGCGAATATTAGTGAAAGCGCTTTAATTTTAACATTGGATGCCAGCTCGTTACTCAAAGGTGTTTCAATTACTTGGCTTAATCAAGATCAACGCACCTATGGTTTTGATATTGAAGTATCTAAAGATAAGATAAATTGGACACCAGTATTAACATCTCAAATAAGTAATCATCTTACCACACGTAGTGAATTTAAAGAGCTAGCTAACAGTACTGCTCGTTATTTTAAGATTATTTCAACAGGGAGCAATATGGATGACGGCCATCATATTATAGAGGTTGAGGCATTTGGTTGTCAGTCTACCATTGAATCAACAATCGAATTAAATGACTGGTATTTAAGTATACCTGTTGATGAAAATTATAATACGAAATCAAAAAGTATTTACGAAAACACACTTAAAAACCAATACTTTAATGCCCAGTTTTTCTTTTTGAGTGCTGATGGCGGCATAACATTTAGAGCGCCTATAGAAGGGGCTAAAACCTCATCAAATACAAAATATACTCGTACAGAATTACGCGAAATGTTACGTCGTGGTGATACAAGTATTTCAACTCAAGGGGTAAATAAGAATAATTGGGTTTTCTCAACGGCACCAAGTACAGATTTAGATAATGCTGGAGGGATTGATGGTGAGTTAGTGGCCGAGTTAGCTGTGAATCATGTCACTAAGACAGGAGATAAGTCTCAAGTGGGTCGTGTGATTATTGGTCAAATACATGCAAATGATGATGAACCTATTCGCGTTTACTATCGGAAATTACCTAATAATAGCAAGGGTTCCATATACTTAGCGCATGAGATTGAGGGGGGAGAAGATATATATGTTGAGTTAATAGGTACGCGTTCTAAAAGCGCTGAAAACCCAATAAATGGTATAGCACTCAATGAGAGGTTCGGCTATATCATAAAGGTAACAGGGACTTTATTAACTTTAACTATTACCAGAGAAGGGCAGGATGATATTTCTGCAACGGTAGATATGCTACACAGTGGTTACGATCTCGGAGGGCAATACATGTATTTCAAAGCAGGTGTTTATAATCAAAACAATACAGGCAATGCCAAAGACTATGTACAAGCTACCTTCTATACCATTGAAAATAGTCATTTAGGTTATTTAGCTGAGTAATACCTACTCTTATCTTAAAAACACTAGAATAGCTGTATTACCAATTGTGTTTTTTTACATTTTTTTTATTATGATTGGTTGACAAATTGGTAAGCTGTTGTAACTATGGGGGAAGGTAGTTATTGGTAAGTTAAGCATCATCTAGCATGTTTTTCTCAACATTAGTCAAAAAATTATTATAAATATTGTAAGGAATAACTAGAATGAAAACAAAATTGGCTTTAGCAATATCAAGCGTATTGGTATTAAGTGCTTGTGATGACAGTGTAGTGCAATCAAGTGGAAATTTTTTAGGCGCTGTTAGTATTGAGGGGGATGCTATCGTTGGTGAAACCGTTTCATCTGTTATCACTGATGGAAACGGCGTTGATCCTAGCAATGTTACTTATACCTGGATGGTCGATGACACCGTTGTCGAAGGAGCTTCATCGGGGACTTATCTCGTTACGGGCGCTGATGAAGGCTCAGTAATCTCCTTAAGCGTAAGTTATATTGATAATGATGGCTATAATGAAACCGTAATATCTCCAGAAACTGACACGGTAGAAATTCCATCAGTACCAAGCGCAGGTAGTGTGGTTATTACGGGTGACGTTTTTGTTGGTTTTGAATTAACCGCAGAAATTATTGATGAAAATGGGGTCGGAGATTCGCCTGTTGAATATACCTGGATGGCTGACGGAGTTGTTATCGCTGATGCCTCAAGCGCTAAATATATGTTAACCGCTGATGAATTAGGTAAAACAATAACGGTTGCTGTTAAGTATGTCGATAATGATGATTACCCAGAGGAGACTCTCTCGTATCCAACAGTTGCGGTTATTGAAAAACCTGCAGATGTTATCACTTCTCTTGTTGCGTCTATTACCGATAATATGACTGATGATGCAGGTGAATTACGATATAAACACAGCTCTGCTATTGAAGCAGGCAAACTTACCGTATCCTTTGCAAAAGAAGAAGTACTCACCCCTGAAGGTAATGCAAAAGAGGCTTATATTGCGCTTTATGGTAGCTCTACCTCAACGAGTAAAGCTTTGGTTGATTTAAGAATAGGTAATGGCAGTTTTACTATACGTGATCAAAGTGGTATTGACGTTGATACTACATTTACACCTGGAGATTGGATTGACGTTGAAATGACATGGGATGCTTCAAGCGCAAGTGCTAGTGTTGCTCCTTTAGTAACAATTTCAATCAATGGGGCATCAGTTACAGTCGATGCATTTGAGTCAGTGTCTTCAGAGCTTGAGTCAGTAATGGACGGCGTACAAACGCTCGTCTTTAAGTTAAGCGATACCAGTTCAGTTGTTACAGGCGCTTATCTTGTTGATAATATTAAACTATACGCTGATATTGCCGGAACAAGTATTGCGTTTGAGGATGATTTTGAAGGTTTTTCTGTTGCAGACTCACTTGATACTGATAATGCAGACTCACCTTATAATTCAAGCACTGCAGAAGCTGTTGTTGCTGAAGTTATTAGGGAAGGTGTAGAAGAGCCTGTTGAACCAGAAGTTCCAGCAGTTACTCGTGGTCAGTATGCATCTATTACAGATACTATGACTGATGATGCTGGAGAGTTAAGATTTAAAGATTCATTACTAGAAACGGGCAAATTAACTGCTTCGTTTAACAAAGCTGAAGGTGATTCAAAAGATGCTTATATTGGCTTATATGGTAGTTCAACAAGTACTAGTAATGCTGTTATTGATTTAAGAATTCAAAATGGTGGTTTTGTTGTACGGAATAATGCAGATGCTATTTTAAGTGCAGTCACTTTTACAACAGGTGACTGGCATGATGTTGAAATTACTTGGGATGCAACGAGTACTACACAAGTAGCTACCCTAACATTAACTATTGATGATGTGACCTACGGACCTTTCCTTTCTGCAACAACTGAAGGAGGGGACTTAACCTCTGATGGCGTATCTACCGTTATCTTTAAGCTAGGTGATAACGGTGGTGTTGCCTCTACAGCCTTCTTAGTTGACGATTTTAACTTGTATTCCGATATAGCAGGGACAACCGAAGTGTTTACTGATGATTTTGAAGGATACGCTGTAGGTGACTCTCTTGATACTGATAATGCAGCATCTCCATATAACTCAAGCTCTGCTGAAGTTGTTGTTGCTGTATCGCCATAAAACAACCAGTTAATTTAAATAAGATTGAGTCAATTGATTTAAGTAAAATAGCGCTAAAGGTAGCGCTATTTTTTTGACTGAATTTTTATATACATCACAAATCTGCTAGTTTTTAATACTTAATATTGTGATGGACAAAGCAATTTCACTCCTCTTTATAAAAGAAGGTAATAACATGGTATTTCCCCTGAAAATTTTAATAAACATTGCATTAATAATTACCGTAGGAGTTTTTCAAGCTCAAGCGCAAGTGATAAAAAACACTCGGGGAGAAATTATAAAACTCGATCCTACGAACAGTCCTGCTCAAAATTTCGATTTATCAGATTGGAGTATTAGCCTGCCAGTAGACACTAATAAAGATGGTGTAGCTGACAATGTTCCAGAGACGTATTTATCTAAAGGTTTATCAATTAAACCTTTATTCTATACGGGGGGTGATGGAGGAATGGTTTTTTATGCGCCTATTAGCGGACCTAAAACATCAAAAAACACCAAATACACTCGTACCGAATTACGGGAAATGCTTAGAAAAGGTAATACACGAGTAAAAACGACAGGCATTACAGAAAATAACTGGGTATTTAGTACAGCTAAAAGAAAAATAAAAAAGAAAGCAGGAGGAGTGAATGGCGTGCTAGAAGCTACACTTGCGGTTAATCATGTCACGACTACAGGGAGTAAAAAGCAAATCGGTAGAGTTATTATTGGCCAAATTCATGCCACTAATGATGAGCCTGTCCGTCTATATTATCGAAAGTTACCGAATAATAAGTTAGGTGTTATTTATATGGCTCACGAGCCGGTGTCTGGTGATGAGCAGTGGTATGATTTAATTGGCTCTCGAGGTGATAAAGCTGAAAATAGTGCAGTTGGAGTCGCCTTAAATGAAGTATTTAGTTACCGTATTGCAGTTAATGGCGATGCATTAATCGTTACAATAATTCGAGCAGGTAAGTCAGATGTTGTGCAAGAAGTTGATATGAGTGCGAGCGGTTATAGTAAAAGCGATCAATATATGTATTTTAAAGCAGGTGTTTATAATCAAAATAACTCAGGCGACTCTGCCGATTATGTTCAAGCCACTTTTTATCAGTTAGATAATCAACACAAAAAACGATAACTATTTAAAGGTAAGCTAAAAAATTAATGATAAACTTAAAGAGGTATAAATCACGACTATTAAGAATAGTCTTTAGTTATAACTTTATATAAGCATATTCTAAATATTTATGAAAACAATTAGCCTTAATAACAGAGTCATTACACCTTCTAAAATAATTTGTATTGGCCGTAATTATGTAGCGCACATTACCGAGCTTGGTAATGAAATACCAAATGAAATGGTGGTGTTTAATAAGCCTAACTCGGCAATTGGATGTGAGCTACACTCTCACCATGATGAACAGTTACATTATGAAGCTGAACTCTGCTTTGTTGTTGAAAATAATCAATTATCAGCGGTGGGAATTGGTTTAGATATAACAAAACGAAACTTACAAAGTAAGTTAAAAGCAAAAGGACTACCTTGGGAGCGAGCAAAAGCATTTGATGGCTCTGCAGTTTTTAGCGATTTTTTCCCATTAAATCAAGCTGGAATTAACGACACATTATCGCTAGAGTTAATTATAAACGATAAAGTTGTTCAATCAGGTGGTGTGAGCCTGATGATGTATAAACCTGAAGAAATATTAGCTGAATTAAAGACTTATACAAGGCTTGAAGATGGCGACATTATTATGACAGGAACACCTTCAGGTGTAGGTTTGATACACAAAGGTGCCAGCTTTAAAGGACGAGTTATTTATAATAACCAAGAAATTGTAACTGCATTATGGAAGGCAGTTTAAATTACTTACTATTTATGTTTAGTACATAAATAGTTAAAAATTGAGAATAAAGTTAAATTATTCAACGCTATATTGTTTATTTCTCAGGCTTTGTTTATAGTCATAATAGCCCGTTTATTAAATAGTTAACAATAATAAGAGTATTATGGATAATCAAAAGCCATCAACATTTTTTGAATTAGTTCCAGGAAGTTCTTTAGATCTACAAATTAACCATCCGGTGAAAGTAAGATTAAAGACACAGTTAGTCGGCTACGATTTAGGTCAATATATAATTTTAAAATACCCTGATGCAAGAAGAGTCGGTAACTACCGAGATGTATTAGTTGAGGGTAATGTTGTTATTGCTCGTTATTTAATAGAGGGACAGCAAGGGCAATGCTTTGCTTTTAGAGCAACGATCAGAAATATTACCAAGTATCCTGAAAAATTTCTGATATTGACATACCCAGATAAAATAGAAAATCGAGAATTAAGAATGCATCAGCGTCATATTACTCATTTACCAGCAATTATTATGCTCAGTGAAAATGATAATGATGAAGACACGTCAGGGCAGGTTAAAGGCATTATTTCTGATATTTCTACTCAAGGTTGCGGGTTTATCTTTAAAAGTGATAATGCAAAAATTAAAGTTAAAAAACGCGACGTCAATATTAAAATACAGTCATCGAGTAATAATTCAGTGATAATACCTGGTAAAGTCTGTAATAGTCGCTTTGATGATGGCAAAGTTAATGTCGGAATCAAGTTTGATGAGGCGGATAAACAAGTTAAAGAGTTGTTAGTTCACTTGTTTATCGAAGCCGGTTTAGAGTAGCTTAATCCGTAGGGTGACTCTTCATAAACTCTAGCCCTTTGCTAACCGCAACTTTAACTTTGCTTTCCATTTCAAATCGCTCAGATGCAGGTAAATAAAAAGCCATGTCTACTTCGTGACGAATATAACGAGTAGGTAATTGGTTTAAAACAATACAAATCAAGTCAGAAATAAAGTCTTGTTCGTATTTATCTTCGAATTTAGCGTTTTCAAAGTGTTGAATGACTAATTTTTCATAATAATTATGGATATCATCTGAAATTTTCATTAATTACTCTTAACTGAATTACGTTTCATTAAAGCCTAACCCGAGTCTGTTAGAAAAGCTAATTTTTCTTTAAGATTATATTTTAACTGATAATTTCTAATGATTTTTATTGGAAGGGGGTCTTTACCTAACCAGTTATTTATATCTAGGATATAAAACTTAACGCTTCTCAGAAAATTCAATATCACGCTCAATAATCGAAATAGCTTTTCGACAGCGTCCTAAACGTTGATGGATAACTAATACTTGTTGAGAGAATTTTTGTCTTTGGTTTTGCTGACAGTTTGCTAAAAGCCGCTCTTGTTCATTGAGCATCTCTATTAACCGCCTTTCAAACTCATGATGCTCAGAGAGTTTTTGATATAGCGCTTGAGATGACTGAATGACATTTTGAACAGATTGTTTTAATTGACGGGCTTTGATTGAACTTATTTTCATATCCAGATGAATTTGAGCATCTTCAAGCATGGTTTGATTCGCACTTAAAGCGGTTACTATTGCTTGTATTTGATGTTCAACTTTTTCTAATGAAGCAGAAGATAACTCTTTTTGTTTTGCATGTATTAAACGAGATAAGCTCGAAACATTTCTATTTATTTCATTGATGTAGTCTTGAAACTGTTCACTGTCTGTTGAAAATAGTTGGCGAGAAAAGATAGGATTGTTCTCTATCATTTTATGCGCTTTATGCAACGCATTATTTTGATCAGCAATAACCGCTTTATCATTTAATTCTTTAAGTATATTGCGTAGACGAGCAATGCTTAGTTCATTAAGCATTGCTTAACTCCATGCATGGTAAGTAAGGTTGATAGACATAACAAGCACAACACAGATAAAGACAGGTCTAATAAATTTATTACCATATTTAATTGCTGAGCGTGCACCAATCCAAGAGCCTATCATAATAAAAATTCCCATAGAAAGGCCAAGTAGTACGTTGACATACCCTAAGTAAATAAAGGTTAATAATGAACAAAAGTTACTGACAAAATTTGTCGAGCGAGCTAGCCCTGAGCTTAATAGAATATTGATCTTATATAAAGCTGATGAAGATGCCGTCCAAAAAGCACCTGTACCAGGCCCAGCAACACCATCATAAAAACCTAAGATTAACCCTTGAGACAACTGTTTTTGAGTCAGTTTTTTGCTTTTCTCAGGCAAGTTTAATTGTTCATTATTTAAATTTTTAGCAAATAATGCATAAATACCAGTAAGAACAATAATGATAGGTAACACCTTATCTAAAAACTCAGTACTAAGGTGGCTGACGATAATTGTACCTAAAACAGCACCTATTGCGGTTGATATAATAGAGTACTTCCAAAATACAGGGTTAAATAGCCTCTTTTTATAAAATGTAAAAGACGCAGTAAAAGAGCCAAAAGTAGCCGCTAACTTATTAGTGCCTAAAGCTATGTGCGGCGGTAAACCAGAAGTGAGGAGGGTAGGAACGGTAAGCATACCACCACCACCTGCTATCGCATCAATAAAGCCCGCAATAAGGCCTATGCCGCATAATATTAGCCACATAGAAATATCTAAAACAGGTTCCATAGCTTCCCCAGAAAAATTGATGGCGGATTGTAACACACTAGTAGTTCAACAAAAGATTGTTCTGTCATTAAATATTTTTAGATTACAAATTGTTTACAAGTTAATGCTGTTTTTTGTCACTTTATCTTTACGTTAACGATAGGTTTGTTTTTATGTTATTGATATAAATAGATTATTTGTTTTTGATGTATACGTTTCTAGTTGCATGTCAATTTTTTTTTGAAAATTTCATCTTATTGAAAAATATAATTATTTAATTATTCCTTGTTTTGTGTGTGAGTTACATTCTACAGAAAACTAGAATGTGTAAATATATTTTTTTAAAAGTGATTGTTATTATTTTATTTCTTTTATATCAATATGTTAATGTTTATTTGTTAGTTGTTTTTAATTCGTCTAATTGTGTCTATATATTTCTAAATGTTAAAAACTTTGCCAAAAAGTTATAAATGGTATTGACGGTTTTGCTCAATTGAGTTTACTATCATACTCGACAGATCAGGTCTTAGACCGTTTATTACGAAAGCTACAAGGCAAAATAGTCTTGAGTTTATAAGTAAATTACAAAATGAATAATTTTGTATTTATAAAACAAACCAAATCACAAATGTGATCCAGGGAGTAAACATGTATAACAATAGTAAAGTAGCTAAAGCTATCCGTATGGCCATGATGTTTGGTGCAGGTACTGTAGCAACAATGGCGGCTCCAACTTTCGCAGCAGAAGTTGGCGATGTTGAAGAGATAGAAAAAATTCAAGTTACAGGTTCACGTATCAAACGTACTGATATGGAAACTTCTAGCCCAGTACATGTTACAAGCGCTGAAGAAATTAAACTTTCAGGCTTTACACGTGTAGAAGACTTACTAAACAGTTTGCCACAAATCGAAGCATCAAATACTGCTTACGATTCTAACGGCGCAACAGGTACTGCGAGTGTTGATTTACGTGGTATGGGTACAAGCCGTACTTTAGTACTAATTAACGGCCGTCGTATGCAACCAGGTGGCGTATATTCTCAAGCCCCTGATATTAACCAAATTCCAGCTGCACTTGTTAAGCGTGTAGAAGTATTAACAGGTGGTGGTTCTTCAACTTACGGTGCAGATGCTGTAGCCGGTGTTGTTAACTTTGTAATGGATACCGATTTTGAAGGTTTAGAATTTACAGTTGGTGCTTCTGGTTACCAACATGATAATGATAACTCTTACATCCAAAATCTAATGGATGAGAAAGATTTTGAATACCCTACAGGCAGTAGTGGTATTGATGGTAAAACGTATAACTTTGACTTAGCGCTTGGTGGTGATTTTGCTGGTGATAAAGGTCATGCTGTAGCTTATGCAACTTACCGTAAAGTTAATGAATTACGTCAAGGTGACCGCGATTACTCTTCTTGTGCACTAAGCGCAAGTGGTCAAAGTTGTGGTGGTTCTGGTAATGCTGTAGTTCCTAACTTCTACCTAGGTGGTGTTGATCCAGTAACAGGTGCAATTGACTGGAATAACTTTAGCAACTTTGTAACTCTGTCTCCTGATAGTAACTTCGAAGATTCAGTGGGTAATTTATACAACTATGCTCCAGTAAACCACTTTATGCGCCCTGATGAACGTATTACTTTTGGTACTTTTATCGACTACGAACTTAACGACAATGCTGCTATTTATTTAGAAGCAAGCTACATGAATGATAAAACTGTTGCTCAAATTGCTGAGTCAGGTACATTCTTTAACGAAGCTTACATTTTACCTGTTTCTCAGTTAAATCCATTACAGCAACAGTTTGTGTCTGATAACTACGGTTACGGTCCTGATGACAAGTTTGCGACATACATTGGTAAGCGTAATACGGAAGGTGGACCTCGTTCAAGTAACTTAGAACATAACTCATTCCGCGTTGTTACAGGTGTTCGTGGCGATATTAACGACAACTGGGCATACGATGCTTCTTTCCAATATGGTAAAACGTCTTCATCAGCGGCTTACTTAAATGATTTCTTTGCTCCTCGTATCGCAACAGCGGTTGATGATGAGCTTTGTGCTGCTGACGCTGACTGTATCCCTTATGATGTATTCACTTATCAAGGCATTACTGCAGAGCAAGCTGGTGCATTAACAGGTACTGCGATCTTAACGGGTGACACAACAGAGTTAATCGTTAACGGTTTTGTAACTGGTGAACTAGAAGACTTAATCATTCCTACAGCAGATACACCTATCGCTGTTGTATTTGGTGCTGAATACCGTGAAGAGAAATTCTCTCGTTTATCTGATGAAGTATTCGCCAAAGGCTTGTTATTAGGCCAAGGTGGTGAAACAGTTAGTATCGTAGGTGAGTACGATGTTGCTGAGATTTTTGCAGAAGCAAGTATTCCACTAGTTGAAGATGCATTTCTTGCAGAAAGCTTAACACTTGAATTAGGTGGTCGTTATTCTGATTACAGTACTTCAGGTGCTGAGCCAACATACAAACTAGGTTTAGACTGGTCTCCTATTGAAGATTGGATGTTCCGCGCAAGTTATAACCGAGCGGCCCGTGCTCCAAACGTAGGCGAGTTATTCTCTCCTCAAAGTACAGGTTTGTGGGGTGGTACTGATCCATGTTCAGGCGCTAACCCAGAACAAACTGCCGCACAATGTGCTAATTCAGGCGTAACTGCTGCACAATACGGTAATATTTCAGCTAGTCCTGCTAGCCAATATAACGGTGTATTCGGTGGTAACCCAGATCTACAACCAGAAATTGCTGACACTATTACTTTAGGTGTTGTTGCTAACCCATTTGAAAACTTTAACTTCTCAGTAGATTACTGGGACATCCAGTTAGACGACGTAATTGGTACAGCAAGCCCAGAATTAACAGTTGAGCAATGTGGTTTAACAGGTGATGCTGCTTATTGTGACAATGTTACTCGTTCAAGTGCTGGTAGCTTATGGATTGGTACTGCTGGTAACGTTCAAGCAACTAACATTAACCTTGCAAGCCGTCACTGGACAGGTGTAGATTTAACGGCTAACTACGTACTTGAAGGTTTAGGCGGAACTTGGACAACAAGTGTTGTGGGTACTTACATGCTTACTAAAGAGTATGAAGAAGTTCCTGGTTTCCCTGATGCTACTTACGACTGTACTGGCACTATTGATAACGGTTGTTATGCACAACCAGAATGGCGTCACACTGCTAAGCTATCTTACGATATGGATACTTTCTGGGCAGTTACCGCTGTTTGGAGATACTACGGTGAAGTATCTTACAGCGAAGGTACTGACTTATTAGTAGGCGATGGCATTAGTGCACAAAGCTATATCGATTTAAAAGCTGCGTTTGATGTAAATGATCATGTTGGCGTTTTAGTTGGTATGAACAACGTGTTAGATAAAGAGCCACCAATGGTAGGCGGTTCATTATCTACTAACGGTAATGCTGTTGTAGGTTTCTACGACACATTAGGTCGTTACTTACATGCAAGTGTAACTGTTAAGTTCTAAAATACTTAACGGGTAATAATAAAACGATGAGCGAAAGCTCATCGTTTTTTTTTGTGAAAAAAAGATTGAAACATTAAATTGTGATAAATTGATTTGATGACGTTGTATGTATTCGATAGGCTAATTTGACTAATGTTAAAAGAAATAAATGCGTTAAAACAACTCGTGATTACAAACCCTAAAAACACACAATTTGTTAATCAACTCGCTAATTTATACGCTAGAAGCAAAGATTGGCATAATGCAGCTCTTTGTTACGAAGGGGCAATTAAAAGCAATGGAAAAGACGCAGAAATGTATTTTAATCATGCTTATTATTTAAGGTTTTGTGAGAAATACGAACAAGCGATAGAACAATACAAGTATGCTCTTTCATTAGGAATTTCTGGCGCTGAAGAAGTCTATTTAAACATAGGGGTTATTTATTCTGACTACTTACGATTAGAGGACAAAGCCAAAGAAGCGTTATTAGCGGCATTAGCCATTAACTCGAATTACATTCCAGCTTTATATAATTTAGCCAATTTATATGAGGATGAAGGTAATAAAGAAAAAGCGCTTGAATTGTTTGAAAAAGTCATCGCTATAAGCCCTCAAAGTTATGATGCGCTTGCAAGGATTGCGCATATCAAAAAATTTAGTCAAACATCAGATGATGTGATCCAAAAGCTTGAATGGGTCATTAAGCACCAGCAAATAGATATATCGACTAAAATTAATATCTATTATGCTTTGGGTAAAGCTTACGATGACTGTAAAGATTATAGTAATGCGTTTAAAAATTATCAGCTGGCAAATAGCGAAGATAAAAAAACATTGTCAGAATATTCTATGAAACGCCAAGAGTGCTATATAAACGAGATAATAACAACCTTTGAACAAGCGTTTTTTAAACAGCTTCCGGTTATTTCTGAAGCCTCACCTGTATTTATCTGTGGTATGTTTAGATCTGGATCGACTTTAGTTGAGCAAATCTTAGCATCTCATCCTCAAGTAGAAGCAGGAGGAGAAATTGAATTTTTTATCAGGTTGGTTAGCAAAGAGTTTTCGCCTTTTCCGCAGTCGTTGCTTGAAAAGTCGATAGAAGAATATAAAAAAGTGGCATCCGCTTACCTTGAATTGTTATCTAAATGTTTTCCAGGAAGTAACTTAGTTATTGATAAAAGGCCTGAGAACTATCTTTATATTGGATTAATTAAAGCACTGTTTCCCAATGCAAAATTTATTCAAACAGAGCGTAATCCTTTAGATAACTGCTTATCCATATATTTTTTACGTCTAGGCAACCGAATGAATTATGCTACGGATCTGAAAAATATTTCTCATCAATACAAATTGCAAGACTCGATAATGCAGCATTGGAAATTAAAATACCCTGAGTCAATTCATACCATTAACTACGACAAGTTAATTAAGCAACCAGAAATGGAAATTAGAAAGTTACTCGAATTTTCAAACTTGTCTTGGAATGATAACTGTTTAGCTTTTCATGAAGTTAAAAATAAAGTAAAAACAGCAAGTGTTTGGCAAGTAAGACAACCACTTTATAAGTCTTCTTCAGGCCGATGGGAAAACTATAAGAATTTCCTTCAACCACTGATGGATGAGTTTTCCCTTGTTCCTTAAAAAGTAAAATACACGTTATAGGTTAGGTTGAATATCGCCAGATACTGTAATCCGTGTGTCATTAGTATTGGTAGGATATGTACCATGCCACATATAACTGGGGAAAAAAACACAGTCAGCTTGCTTAGGACAATATTCAAACCCGATATGCTCTCTATTGCCTAAATCCAGTGATGTTTCACCGAATTTTATCCAACCCGCTTTAGTGGGATCCTCAGCATTAAAATGTTCAGGTACATCAATATATGTCGGGCCAGAAATCCATCCCTCGGGATGGATATGGTTAGTGTGAAAACCTTTGTTGTTTAATAAAACAGACCATAAGCCTTGAGCTACAAAACTGTTATTAGTTTTTGATAACAAAGGATGAGAGGGATCAAAAGGGAGACTCTCTATATAGGCTTTAGCATTGATATTAATTGCCGCTCTTAACTCTTGAATGATAGGCGCAGAATTAAGTGAGAGATCACCAGATGTTTGACTTCCACCAACCACACTTTGATCAAGTGGTCGTTTATTAGTTTTATGAAGCTGAGTTAAAAATGTTTTTAATTCATCAAAAAAATGTTCATTGTTGTCATAGTGACTAGGAGCTTTAATAGGTTTAATAGCAATAAACTGTTGATAATTATTTAGCCAGTGTTCTCTTTCATCTTTTAATAATCGCCAACAAATGCCTTTGTAAGCCCAAACTTCTTGGTTATTAGGTGCAAAATTACCGGCAATTTCTAAATGCGTTAACGCATCGCTATAGTTTTGCTGTTTAATGAAAATATTAGCCATATCAATTCTAAAACGTACATTAGACGACTCTTGTTTAATTGCACCAGCGATAAGCGATTCAGCGTCGCTTTGATTAATATTTTGTCTGATATATACACTTGCAAGTGCATGGCAAAGTTGAGCTTGTGGTCCAAATATCTTAATCCCTTGATTGAGCACATCTTTGGCTTGTTCAAAATCTTTAGCCAAAATCAACTGTGCAGCATAAGAAAAATGCATAGTTGGGGACGGAGCGGCATTAGATTTAATATAAGTGCTGTAAGAGGTTAAAAAATCGGAGTTTTTTGACTGCTCCCAATAAAGGTTGTTTATTGTTTCATGAGCTAAAACATAATCAGGCCGTAGTTTTATTGCTTTTTTTAGTGAAGTTTCGGCAAGTTCCAGCTGACCGTTGTCATAATATGCACAGCCACTATTTAAATGAAATTCAGGAAACTGATCTCCTTGCGCTTTAATTCTATCATAGCAGTTAATCGCTTTTTCTGGTTGGCCAATTATACGATAGGTAATGCCTAAGTCATGCCAGCTATAAAAGTTATTTTCATCAATGCTTATCGCTTTTTCAAAAGCAGCTATAGCTAAATTATATTGTTTTAAATGTTTATGGGCACTACCTTTGGCATGGTAAAACTGAGCGATTTTGTCAGAAATCTTAATGGCCTTTTTGATAACTTCAAGTGCTTTATCATATTGAGCCAATTGAATAAGTGATAAAGACCAATTGTATAATACATCTAAATTAGTGGGCGCGAGTTGATGTGCTGTATCAAACTGAATAAGTGCTTCATTTGAGCGATTAGCTTGGTTTAAAAATAACGCAAAGTTTAACCGCACCATTGGAAGCTTTTCGTTTGCTGCAATACTACTAAGAAAACACTTTTCAGCCTCAACTGCATTGTTACTATTTTTGTATATCAATGCCAATAAATATAGTGTTTCTGGTTGATTAGGCACAGACTTAAGAATGTTTTGACAAATGCTAGCCGCTTGTTGGTAATTTCCTGATTGAAAATGAGCTACAGCTTGTTCATGCTGGTTAAACAAATTTGTCATTTTAATTCTCGTCCTTTTTTATATTTTGAGCACTTATTTTTGTACTGGTTAAGAGGAGGGGAGCGATTAGTCTAAATACAATAAGGCGAGATGTATAATGTAATTTGTTTAATTTTGGATAAAAAGACTTTATGACCTATTTATAGGTAAAAAAATTAGTTGTTATTCAGGTCAAAATAGACTTTATCTATCGTGTATTAAGGGATAACTATACATTTTAAACAGTCGATAAATATAATCGTTGGCTCATAAAGTAGCGTGATCCATCATTGCCAGTTAAAGCATTAACTCTAATTTTGATTTGTTAAAAAATGATTAATTAATGGAGGTTAAACGAACAATCAGTAAATAATTATGCAAAATAATGAAGTATTATATAATTAAGTTTGACTTACTACGAAGTAATTAGTAAAACATACCGTAGCAATTTATATCTGTCTATTGGTTATAATTGTTTAAGTAATAATCAAAAAGAACCATGAGCCTCTTTTTTCTGTAGAAATAATGCTATTAACCATGATATTTTTTATTTATTACTGGGTTTTAAAAAAATAAATCGTCATTTTAAGTCTCACCTTGACAGTTAGGCTGTCGTTTGGGAATATTGGTTAGTTGTATTCTAAATAAATATACACTTAAAAATATGGCAGATTTGTAAATTTGCGGTAACAATACTAATTGTTATCAAAGTTAAATAGCATATGGTTGGGAACTATGTCGAAAGTAAACAAGAAAAGCCTTATCGCCTCTGCGATCGTTGGCGCACTTGCATTAGCTGGTAGCAATATTGCTGCAGCAGATGCTTTAACTGATCTTCAAAAAGCTGAAGCCTCTATCTTTAAAGATGCTGCTAAGTCACAAAAGAAAATCGATAGTATCTATGAGCAAACAGTTGATTTGTTAGGTGAATATCGTAATGTTGTTGACGAAGCAGAAGTTTTAAAAGGCTATAACGATCATGTTCAACGCATGGTTAATAGTCAAAAAGAAAACATTGCTTCTTTACAAGAACAAATTGATGGTATCGATAAGATCAAACAAGGTGTTGTACCTTTGATGTATAAAATGATCGAAACCTTAGAAAAGTTTGTTGAGCTAGACGTACCGGTAAATCTAGAACGTCGTCAAGAGCGTATTGAAGCATTACGTACTGTAATGGACGATTCAAACGTAACAACGTCTGAGCAATTTCGTTTAGTACTTGAAGCATATGAGATTGAAGCCGGTTACGGCAACATCTTTGATGCATATCAAGGTGAGCTAGATTTAGGCGACCGTGTAATTACTGCTGACTTCGTACACATGGGTCGCGTTGCATTATTAGCACAGTCTTTAGACTTTAAACATGCTTGGGTATGGAATAACAATACACGTGCATGGGATGAGTTAGGTGAAGAGTACTTTAAACCTATTCGTGATTCTATCGCGATGGCTCGTAAACAACTTCCAATGGATTTAACTAAATTACCAGTATTTGCAGCAGGAGCAAAATAATGAAAAAAGTTATTAATTTTGTAATGCTTGCCACGTCATTAACGGCAGGTTTTGTTGCAACAACCAATGCTAACCAATTAGATGACCTATTAAAGCAAGTTAAAGCTGACCGTGTGTCTGAAGCTAAACTTGATAAAAAACGTGAAGCAGAGTTTTTAGCTGCCCGTGCTGACAAACAAGCTTTATTAACTAAAGCTAAAAAAGAACTAGCTCGCCAAAATGCTCGTAACGATCGTTTAACTAAAGAGTATGCAGCTAATGAAATTACATTAGCGCAAAAGTCAGTTGAACTTGATACTGCGCAAGGTACATTAGGGCAAATGTTTGGTGTAAGCCGTGGTGCTGCTGCTGATGCATATGGTGCAATCACAACTTCACTCGTTAGTGCTGAATTTCCTGGCCGTGGTGCTGTTTTAAGTAAAATCGCTAATTCTAAAAAGATTCCTTCATTAGAAAACTTAGAAGAATTATGGTTTGCTCTTCAAACAGAAATGACAGAGTCAGGTAAAATTTCTCAATTTACTGCTGATGTTAACCAACTAGACGGTTCTACAACGTCTGAAACCATTACACGTATTGGTACGTTTAACTTAGTTTCTGATAGTGGTTACTTAAACTACAATGATAGTTTAGGCCTAGTTCAGCCGCTAGCTAAGCAACCAGCAAGCCACATTACTAGTGCTGCCAAAGAGTTCTTTAATACGACTTCTGGTTATGCACCTGTTTATATCGATCCTTCACGTGGCGGTATTTTAGCCCTTGAAACGCGTAAGAAAACAGTAATGGAATTCTACCATCAAGGTAAAGAAGTTGGTTATGTAATCACTGCATTATTAATCATCGGTTTCTTAATTGCACTTGAGCGTATGATTGTACTTTCTAGCATGCAGTCTAAAATGAATGCACAACAGAAAAACCTTTCAAATCCAAATGCAAACAACCCTCTTGGTCGTTTGTTAAAAGTTTACCAAGAAAACAAAGATGTTGATGCTGAAACACTTGAGTTAAAACTTGATGAGGCTATTTTACGTGAATCACCAGTCGTTGACCGTGGTATTAACTTAATTAAGATGTTTGCAGCTATGGCGCCACTTCTTGGTTTATTAGGTACGGTTGTTGGTATGATCATGACCTTCCAAACGATTACGTTGTTTGGTACAGGTGACCCGAAAATTATGGCAGGTAACATCTCACTTGCACTAGTAACCACTGCATTAGGTTTGATTGCTGCACTTCCATTAATTTTAGTACACAGTGTTGTTTCTTCAAAAGCAAAAGCTGTACTTCATAAGTTAGATGAGCAAAGTGTTGGCCTTATCGCTGAACTTGCAGAGAAGGAGTCTCAATAATGTTAGCCCTGATAGAGCTTTGGGAATCTGTCAGGAGTTTTCTAGCGACCGGCGGTGATGTTTTATACTTCGTTGCCGTAGCTCTCTTTTTGATGTGGATGTTAATGGTTGAGCGTTATTACTTCCTTAATAAAGAATATCCATCTATACGAGAAAAGATTGTGACTCGTTGGGATTCTCGTGAAGATACCACTTCATGGTATGCACATCGGATTAGAGAAACTTGGATTTCCGAAGCAAATGAAATGCTTGATAAAAATATGCTCACGATTAGAACTTTAGTGGCAATGTGTCCATTAATAGGTCTATTAGGTACTGTAACCGGCATGATTGGTGTATTTGAAACCATGGCTGAACAAGGTACAGGTAACCCAAGATTGATGGCCGCAGGCATATCAATGGCGACAATACCTACAATGGCAGGCATGGTTGCTGCATTGTCCGGAGTGTTTTTTAGTTCAAGACTAGACGCTAAAGTTAAAATGGCAAAGGCTAAACTGGTAGACAGTTTACCTCATCACTAGAGAGAAATTCGAATGGCACGTAAACGTATTCGTGAAGAAGAAGAAGCAATGATTGATATGACACCGATGTTAGATATCGTGTTTATCATGTTGATATTCTTTATTGTAACGACCTCTTTTGTTAAAGAAGCAGGTATTGAAGTAAATAAACCTAAAGCGGCTAACCAAACCAAGCAAAAAAACGCCAACATTTTTGTTGCTGTTAAAGACACTGGTGATATTTGGTTAGATAAACGTCGTGTAGACATTGAGCTTGTAGGATCAACTATTGAGAAATTATTGGCTGAACAACCAACTGATGTTGTAATCATTCAAGCTGACAAAGCCGCTAAACATGGCGATGTTGTTGAAGTAATGGATGCAATCAAAGCAGCGGGTAGTAATCTAAGAATCTCAATTGCTGCAGCAAAGGGGTAGTCTATGGTTCGCTTTTTAGTATCAGTACTACTAGGCGTAGCAGTAACTTTTGGATTATTTGCTTTTATGGCTTTCCTTGTCGCTAGTGGAGACAGAAGTCAAGAAAAGCAATTAGAAAATATAATCGTAGAAGTTAATACTACGCCACCTAAATCGTCAGTTGAAACGCGTCAGCGCGTTCCGCCGCCGCCGCCGCCGCCGCCAAAAGCGCCGCCGAAAGCACAGGCACCTGAACCAGAAGCAAGTAATAATAACGGTGGTATTTCGTTTAATTTACCCGGTGTTCAATTAGCGGGTGCTTCAAGTGGACTTTCTGCTCCAGGCGCAGGTTTTGGTCGAGATGGCGAAGCTACTCCTATCGTTCGTATCGAGCCTAAGTATCCAATACAGGCAGCTCGAGACGGAAAAGAAGGTTGGGTTAAACTGTCATTTAGTATCAATGAAATTGGCGGTGTTGAAGACGTTCAAGTTATTGAAGCGCAGCCAAAACGTGTTTTTGATAAAGAAGCTAAAAGAGCATTGCGTAAGTGGAAATACAAACCTAATGTTGTTGATGGCAAACCACAAAAACAAACAGGGCTTACAGTTCAGTTAGACTTTAAAATGTCAGGAGGGTAAATAATGATGAATAAATTAGTAACTTCCTTAGTTTTATCGCTTTCTTTAATTGCAATTCAAATGCCAATGTCTGCAGAGGCAGTGGGTGCAGAAAAAGAAAAACGTAAAACTCAACTGGTGAGTCCAAGTGTCGGTAAAAAAGTAGCTAAAGCGTTTGAAGCTTACACTGCTGAAGATATCGATGGTGCTATGGTTATACTGAAAGATATTTCAGCGAGCAAAGTATTTGATAAAGCTTATGTTACTCGTTTTCTTGCCGTTATGTACGCGCAAAAAGGTGATGAAGTAAACTCTATTAAGTATTTAAAAGAAGCAATTGAGCCTGATATCCTTAATGAAGGTGATCAAGGTGAAGCAATTAAGCTTTTAGCTGATTTACAAATGCAAACCAAAGACTATAAAGCTGCGTTAGCTAATTTTAAAAAGTGGATGGAGTTTACTGGTAAAGAAGACGCCAATACTTATGTTAAAGTTGCTCAAGCTTATTATGAGCTACGTCGTTTAGATAAAATGATTGAGCCAGCGGATAAAGCCATTGCTCTTTATGGAGATAAACATAACCAAAACCCTTACATCTTAAAAGTTACGTCATTTTACGAACGTAAAATGTATAAAGATGCGGTAAGCGTTTTGGAAACTGTTTTACAAATTTTTCCAGAAAAAGCTCAATGGTGGACTCAGTTAGGTATGTTTTATCTACTCGTAGAAGACTATGAAAAAGGTGTTCAAACGTTAGATTTAGCTTATAAGCAAGGGTTTTTAACTAAAGAGTCACAAATTAAGACGTTAGCAAGTCTGTATTCTCAAAACGAAGCACCTTATAAAGCTGCAACGTTATTAGAGAAAAATATTGCTTCAGGCGTTGTTACAAGAGACGATAAAAACCTGTCAATTGTGGCGAATGCTTGGCATGCATCACAGCATATTGATAAAGCAGCTAAGTATTATGGTGAACTTGCGAAAATGACTGGCGACGCCAAGCATTACCGCAAGCAAGGTATGTTACTTAAGCAAGATGAGCAGTTTTCTGCTGCTATCAAAGCTTTTGATAAAGCAATCGAGCTTGGCATCAAAGATACAGGTAAAATTTACCAAAGTATTGCTGAGTCATATTTTTATCTTGAGAAGTATAAGCCTGCTTATGCAGCGATTAAAAAGGCTATGAAAGATCCTAAGTCACGTAAAGCGGCAAGGGGTTGGGTAAGCTTTATTAAAGATACTGCACAACGTAAAAATGTAGCTATTTAATATTAATTAAATAGTATGCATCAAAAAAACCAGCTTCTAGCTGGTTTTTTTATATTTAAATTAAAGCTGATATTAAAAACTCGGCTATTTTTTCAGAACAACAATGGACCCGTTAATTAATATTACAATCATTTGTACATTTTCTTGATATTTGAATGTTTAAACTAAAAACAGTAAACTGCAAATCCTTTTTAAAAATGGGTATATCATGTCAAACCACAGTATTCAGCAGGGCATGCAGCTGCTAGCACAAAATCGTCTTATTGAAGCACAGAAACTCAAAAATATATTATTAAAGCAACAACCTAAAGTTGGAGCTGTTCATTATTTTTCAGCAGAAGTTTCGTTAGCTGAGGGAGACTATGATAACGCATTGGTGCATTTAGATAACGCACTAGCAATAGAGCCCACACAATCTTTTCTAAACCTTAAAAAATCAGAGATTTTACTAGGCTTAAAGCGTAGGAAAGTCGCTCGAGAGTTTGCAGATAAAGCTGCTAATTATGAGCCCAAAAATCCTCATTTAATTTCCGGTGTCGCGAATATTTACTCTTTATGTGATGATCACCAAGGTGCTGAAAATTATTGGATTCAAGCTGTAAATATGGCTGAAGATAATCCTCAATATTTATTTGAATTAGCAAAAAATCAATTTTATCTGGGTAAAATGGATAAAGCTGAAAATTATCTCAATCAACTTTTATTGATAAGTCCAACTAACGGGGCTGCCTTGCATTTACGTTCACAACTGAAAAAATGTACATTATCAGCTAATCACATATCACAACTCAAAGAAATTGCAGAACAAACTAGTCTTAGTTGGAGTGATAATATGCATTGTCAGTATGCATTAGCAAAAGAGCTAGAAGATATAGGCGAATTTAAAGACTCGTTTAGCGCACTCGAAATTGGTGCGAAATTACGTCGTAGTCATCTTCAAGTTAATGTTAAAAATGAAATAGCTAATATGCAAGATATGGCTAAGTTTATAACCTCTGATAAACTTAAAAAAGCAAGTAAAGGTAACCCATCTGAAGCTCCTATTTTTATTATAGGAATGCCACGAACCGGAACGACACTTGTAGAACGTTTGTTATGTAACTCCAAAAATGTGAAGTCGGCGGGAGAAACTTCTGATTTTAATTTAGCAATGAGCGCTGCGGTTAATAAACAACAAACAATGCAATCATCA
This sequence comes from Colwellia sp. SU-HH01217, assembly GCF_057543495.1. Taxonomy (NCBI): domain Bacteria; kingdom Pseudomonadati; phylum Pseudomonadota; class Gammaproteobacteria; order Alteromonadales; family Colwelliaceae; genus Colwellia; species Colwellia sp. SU-HH01217. The sequence goes on from NZ_BAAJLX010000013.1 coordinate 99,905, forward strand.
ACTCTTTCTGGTTTTAATGCTGCTTTGCAGATAGATTTTAATAAGTTAGGAGAAGCGTACCTAAATAGTGTCCAACAATTAATTGGGCAGTCTACTTACTTTATTGATAAACTTCCTTTTAATTACCTTTATTGTGGTTTGATAAAGCAGGCACTTCCAAATGCTAAAATAATTCATTTGGTTCGAGATCCAATGGATACTTGTTATGCTATTTATAAAACTTTATTCCACCAGGTATATTCCTTCTCATATGATCTTGATGAGTTAGCTGAATACTATATTGCCTATCGTCAACTAATGGAACATTGGCAAAATACCTTGCCGGAGCAAATCTTAGATGTTCATTACGAAGACTTAGTCTCTAATCCTGATGAAACTGTACAAAGGATTTATCAACACTGTGGTTTAGAGTTTAAAGCGCAATCTCTCGCTATTGAAGAAAGTAAAACACCCTCTTCGACGGCAAGTGCAGCACAAATACGTCAGCCAATTTATACTAGTTCATTGAATAAGTGGCGACAGTTTGAAAAGCAACTATCACCTTTAAAAGAAAAGCTTGAAAAATCGGGGTATTTACTTAATTAGTAGATTAATTTAAGAGTTATAACTTACTTTCTTAGCGACAAAGGTGGATGAGCCTTAATATCTCATCTTTGTCTTTAAGAGGTTTGATCTTTTCAAATAAATCGTTAGCTTGATGATAATTAAGTCTTAAATATCTTAACCATTGTTTTAATCTACTGGAAAAATAAAAGCTTTTATTACCATTTAATTCTAATTCGCAAAATGTTAATAGTAATAAAGACATTTTCTCCCAAGGTAATGGTGCAACATTATCTTTAATAACTTGGCCTAAATTTGGTAGAGCTAAAATACCTCTCGCTAACATTAAATGATCAGTTTTAGCCTGCTCCATACAGGCTATTGCATCTTTTTTCTGCCAAATTTCCCCGTTAGCGACTAAATCTATCGACACTTTATTACTAATTTCTCCTATGTAGTGCCAATAGGCGGGTGGTTTATAGCCGTCTTTTTTTGTTCTTGCATGTACGGTTAATAAATTAGCGTTTGACTGAACAATTGCATCTACGATCTCATTTAATAAACTTGTATCATCAAATCCTAATCGTATTTTTACTGAGAGTGTTTCCTCGCCGATCGCTTTTTTTACACTTGACGTGATTTGATAAATATCTTCAGGGGTTTTTAAAAGCGCAGCACCCCCTTTACTTTTATTTACTGTTTTAGCTGGGCAGCCAAAATTTATATCCACACCATGAGATCCTAATTCTATTGCACGTACAGCATTTTCTGCCATCCAAGGGGGATTTTGCCCTAATAACTGAACACGAATTGGGGTTCCAGAAGAGGTTAATCCTTTAAACTTTAATTCGGGGTTAACTTTATAAAAGATATGCTTAGGAATAAGTTTATCAACAACACGAAGAAATTCAGTAATACATAGATCAAAATGGTTAATACTGGTGAGCAAGTCTCGCATTAATGGATCAATCACTCCTTCCATCGGAGCTAAAATTAACTGCTTTACTTGTTTGGTCATTATCTTGAGGTTACTTCTGGATGAGATACTTAAAAAATTGGTTGATTTTAGTCATCCTTTGAGACAATAGCGAGTAGTTAAAATTATTTATTACTTTTTTGAAATTTTTTTTATCACTTGATGGTCTTATTAAAAAATAATATAACTATAGATGTACTGTCTAACAATAAATAAAAGGAAATAACATGAGTATTATTAAACAACTTTCAATTACAGCACTAGCGGGCCTTTTGGCTTTATCTGCATTTACTAGCGTTTCAGTGAAAGCTGAAACTAATCCATTTGCTAATCAAGAGTTAATGACCGTGGTGAGTATGGATGATAAAGCCAAAAGTAAATGTGGGGAAGGTAAGTGCGGCGAAGGCAAAGCAAAAGCCAAAGGGAAATGTGGCGAAGGTAAGTGTGGTGAAGGCAAAGCAAAAGCCAAAGGGAAATGTGGTGAAGGTAAGTGTGGTGAAGGCAAAGCAAAAGCCAAAGGAAAATGTGGCGAAGGTAAGTGCGGTGAAGGTAAAGCAAAAGCCAAAGGAAAATGTGGTGAAGGCAAGTGTGGCGAAGGAAAAGCCAAAAGTAAAAAATGTGGTGAATAAAAAACGCCCTGAAATTAACGAAAAAAACGGATTAATTTCCGTTTTTTTATAATTAAAATTAACTGTTTTAATTTCTTATCGTTTACTTTTTTGCATTATACTAATTTCATTTATCAGATAATCTACTTTATATGCGGGAAACGGCCAACTATTGCGTTATTTTAATAGTAATAATGGGCACATAATTTTTTAGATTGGCATTACTTTTAAAATACCTACTTGTTCTAGATCAAAAGTCTATTAAAAAACCTTTCTTTAGGCTAAAATGCGCGCCATTCATTTTGAAGAATAGGAGAACAAGCAGATGTCACACAATGAAGACTTTAAAGATACCTCAACAATAGGTCATTTACTTACTGCCTTTTTGGTTTTATTCGCTATGCCATTACTGCCTATGCTTATGGGCTGGTTTACCATTCTTAAATAGCAGTTAAATAAAAGAAGTTATATGAATATATTAGTGGTTGATGATAAACAGTCTGTACTTAATGCCTTAACAGATATGTTAACAACAAGTGGTTATAATGTTCAAACTGCTTGTAATGGTTTAGATGCCTTCGAAAAGTCTCAGCAGTTCAGCTTTGATTTGTTTATCATCGACCATTTAATGCCGATCATGAATGGTTTGCAATTAAGTAAAAATTTACGTCAGCAAGAAAAATCAGCCAAAACACCTATACTTTTTATAACCACGCAAGATTTTGAAAGTGTGAGCAGTTTAGCTGAAGCGTCACTTTTTAATGCCATTCTAACTAAGCCTATCAACCAAGAAAAACTTATTGATCAAATTTTATTGTTAGACAATCAAAATATCCAACGGCAATCACTATAAAATTACTCTAAATTGCTTTATTCTTTAGTCATATTACATTTTGATTAATTATTATGACAGACCAACAAATTACTCTTCTAAAAAATGCCATTCATACTATTGAAAATTACCCTTGTGAAGGCGTAATGTTTCGCGATGTTACTGGCATTTTAGACAACGCCGATGCCTTTGCATTAACCATCAAATTATTAGCAGAACAATATCAGGGACATGGTTTTACCAAAGTTGTTGGCACCGAAGCGAGAGGTTTCTTGTTTGGTGCTCCGTTAGCGTTAGCGTTAGGTATTGCATTTGTTCCGGTTAGAAAGCCAGGAAAATTACCGCGTGAAACAATCGCCGAACATTATGAGCTTGAATATGGCCAGGATACCTTAGAGATTCACTGTGATGCATTAACTGCAGACGATAATGTTTTAATTATTGATGATTTACTCGCTACTGGCGGTACCATTGAAGCAACAACAAAATTAATTCGTCGTTTAGGAGCTAAAACTAATACGGCAGGTTTTGTGATTTCTTTACCAGATCTTGGTGGTGAACAGCGTTTAGTTGATATGGGGCTTACCGTCTCATCATTGCTACAATATAGCGGAGAATAAGAATAAGCATGAGCTATCAAGTTTTAGCAAGAAAATGGCGGCCCAAGAACTTTGAACAGTTAATGGGGCAAGAGCATGTAGTTACAGTACTGGTTAATGCGCTAGCACAACAACGTTTGCATCATGCTTATCTATTTACTGGCACAAGAGGTGTCGGTAAAACTACCATTGCTCGCATTTTTGCTAAAAGTCTTAATTGTGAAACGGGTATTACGGCAACGCCATGTGGTCAATGTGATGTTTGTGTTGATATTGATCAAGGTCGATTTGTCGACTTACTTGAAATTGATGCCGCGTCACGTACAAAAGTTGACGATACACGAGAGATCCTTGATAACGTACAATATGCACCAACCCGTGGTCGCTATAAGGTTTACTTGATTGATGAAGTACACATGCTTTCGCGAAGTAGTTTTAATGCCTTATTAAAAACATTAGAAGAGCCACCGGAACATGTTAAATTTATTTTAGCAACAACCGATCCTCAAAAACTCCCGATTACTGTTTTGTCCCGCTGTTTACAGTTTCATTTAAAAGCGTTGACTGTCAAACAAATAGAAGCAAAGCTAGAAGAAATTTTAGCAGCAGAGCAAGTGAGTCATGACAATGGAGCTATAACCCTTTTAGCTAAAGCTGCAAGGGGTAGTATGAGAGACTCACTAAGCTTAACGGATCAAGCTATTGCCCAAGGTCAAGGCAGTATTTTATTTGCCAATATTCAACAAATGCTTGGTGGTATTGATCAAAATTGGGTCTATAAAATTCTTATTGCCTTGATTAAGCAAGATAGCCAAGGATTAATGACATTATCGTTAGAAATTGCAACTTATGCGCCCAACTATAATCGTCTATTTGCCGAACTTATACAGCTATTACATCAAGTCGCTATGTATCAAGTGGTTAATCACCACCTTGAACTCTCAGTAGAGCATGCCAATTTAATTAAGAAATTTAGCCAAACAATGTCAGCTGAAGATATTCAGTTGTATTATCAAATTGCATTGAATGGGCGTAAAGACTTACCTTATGCCGCTGATGAGCAAGCAGCCTTTGATATGACGCTATTAAGGTTGTTAGCATTTAAGCCTATGAAAGCTGACGACTGTATTGAAGTTGGAAGTGATAACGTACAAGGAGTAAAGGTTGATTTTGATGAAGATACCCTAAAAGCATCTCAAATAACCCAAGCGGCAACAACGCAGGCTCCAAATACTTATGCTCAAAAAACAGAGCCTCAAGTTGTCGCTCAAGAGAGCATTACTTATGAAGAAAGTGCTCAAACGCAAAAAGCTCATGAAGCTGAAGATATTATTACTGAGTCAAAGCAAGAGCCAGAAGCTGATCCTATCCTGACACAAGTTGAAAGTAGTCATGAGACTATTGACTCTGATTTGCCGCCGGAACCATTAGTTAGACAGGTTAGTGATAACAGCCCATCGAGTGAGACAGAAATTAGCTCTGAAGCTGAAACATCTATTGAAAGCAAGGTTGAAACCAATGCTGAGCCTAATGATTTTGAAAAGGCCGAGAGTGATAACCCTGTTGATTCAATTTTAGCGACACGAAATATGTTACGTAGTCGGAAAAAACAAATGGTACAGCCGGTAAAAAAGTCTGATGACGCAGCAACGCGTCAACAAACAGAAATAGAGCAAGCCCGGCAAGCAGAAAAAGCTAAAAAGCAAGCGAGTGTACCAGATGTTAATTCGATACCCGCCAAACCATTTACACCTGAAGTTATTGATCCTGCTAAAGTTAAACTGGCAAATCAAGTAGATAAATGGGCAAATATGATCGATGCAATGGCATTAAATGGTCGGTTAAGGCAACTAGCTATTCATGCCACTATAAGTGAAGATTCTACTGACGATAATTTGGTTTTAAAACTTGATCAAGCAACTAAACACTTGAAAACAGAGAATGCTCAACAACAACTCGAACAGTTTATTTCTCAGTATTTAAGTAAAAAGGTCACTGTTGATGTTATCACCGTTGAAAAAACAGTCGCAGATCCTTTTCAAATACAATCACAAATTAATGATAAGCGATATGACTATGCTAAAGAGCTATTGTTAAGCGATGAAATAGTCGTTAAATTTCAAGAAAATTTTCAAGCAGTGATGGATGAAACCACTATAGTTGCCCGCTAATATGAATAAAATGTCGTACAGTGCAGACGAGTTCTTCTTGAATTTAACTGAATTTACCTCTATGGTGACGGCATTAAATAAAGAATCAACCTTGTAGTTTAGAATTGGAGAAAAAGTGATGAAAGGTGGTATGGGAAATTTAATGAAGCAAGCTCAGCAAATGCAAGCCAAAATGCAGAAAGCGCAAGAAGAGTTAGCTCAAATGGAAGTTACCGGTGAGTCAGGTGCTGGTTTAGTTAAAGTGATCATGACAGGTAGTCACAGTGTTCGTCGTGTAAATATAGATGAAAGCTTATATGAAGACGATAAGGAAATGATTGAAGATTTAGTTGCCGCTGCTTTTAACGATGCAGTGCGCCGCGTAGAAGAACAAAATAAAGAGAAAATGGGTTCACTTACTGGCGGCATGCAATTACCACCAGGGATGAAAATGCCTTTCTAGTAAAACTAGCGACTATCTATTTTCTAACAGGTAGTCGCCTTCTTCTTTTATCTTAGCTTACCTTGAAAACTACCTATGAAATTTAGCCCTCTTGTACAAGAATTGATCGACTCATTGCGTTGCCTACCTGGCGTAGGTTCAAAAACAGCACAACGAATGGCTTTTCATTTATTAGAGCGTAATCGTCGAGGAGGAGATAAGTTAGCGCAAACCCTTGCTTTAGCAATCGATAAAGTAGGGCATTGCCAGCAGTGTCGTAACTTTACTGAAGAAAGTATATGCAATATTTGCCAAAGCCCTAAACGTCAGTTCGGCGAAACATTGTGTATTGTAGAAGGTCCTGCTGATGTCATTGCAATTGAGCAAACTGGAGAGTTTCAAGGTTTGTATTTTGTTTTAATGGGACATTTATCACCAATCGATGGTATAGGTCCTGAAGATTTAGGGCTCGACACATTAGATACACAATTATCTAAGGGGCAATTTAAAGAAATTATTCTAGCGACTAATCCAACGGTAGAAGGGGAAGCAACAGCACATTACATTGCAGAGCTTGCCCAGCAATATAACATCAATATTTCACGTATTGCTCATGGTGTGCCTATGGGGGGCGAGCTTGAGTATGTTGACGGGAACACTTTATCCCATGCTCTTAACGGTCGGAAAATTTATCAACCATAGTTACCTTTATTATTACCTTTATTAAGGTGAAGTATAGATAAACGCGCTATAAAAATTCCACGTCAATTTTTCATTTTCCCTTGAAAAAAATTTATCACCCCCCACAATTTAATTATCAAATTATTTTATTCGTATAATTAGGAAAAATTCATATGTCTGATACTGGCCAACCAGAAGTTCACGGTTTTCAAACCGAAGTAAAGCAATTACTTAAATTGATGATCCATTCACTTTATTCTAATAAAGAAATTTTTCTTCGTGAATTAGTATCAAATGCTGCTGATGCAGCAGATAAATTACGTTTTAAAGCATTGTCTGATGCAAGTTTATTTGAAAATGACAGCGAGTTACGCGTACGTGTTAGCGCTGATAAAGAAGCGAATACTGTGACTATTTCAGATAACGGTATTGGTATGAACCATGATGATGTTATTGCTCATTTAGGTACGATTGCAAAATCAGGCACAGCTGAATTTTTTAATAACTTGTCAGGTGATCAAGCAACAGACTCTCAATTAATTGGTCAATTTGGTGTTGGTTTTTATTCAGCTTTTATTGTTGCTGATAAAGTAACTGTACGTTCTCGTGCAGCGGGCACCGCCGCTAATGAAGGTGTTGAATGGACTTCTGAAGGTGAAGGTGAATTCACAACTGCCGCTATAGAAAAAGCAAGTCGCGGTACTGACATTATTCTTCATTTAAAAGAAGAAGAAACTGAGTTTGCTGATGAGTGGCGTTTAAAGTCAATCGTGACTAAATACTCAGATCATATTTCTGTATCGGTTGAAATGTTAACACCAGAAGTTGCTGAAGTTGCAGAGAGTGAAGGGCCAGATGGCGAAAAGATCCCAGCACAACCAGCTGTACCTGCACAATGGAACCCTGTAAATAAAGCGACAGCGCTTTGGACGCGTGAAAAAGCAGATGTTTCAGACGATGAATATAAAGAGTTTTATAAACATGTATCACACGACTTTACCGATCCTCTTTTGTGGGCGCATAACCGTGTAGAAGGTAAAACTGAATACACAAGTTTGCTTTATATCCCAACAAAAGCTCCTTTTGATATGTATAACCGTGAAAAACAGCATGGTTTAAAACTATATATTCAACGCGTGTTTGTTATGGATGATGCTGAACAGTTCATGCCTACGTATTTGCGTTTTGTTAAAGGCTTACTTGACTCAAACGATCTTCCGTTAAACGTATCTCGTGAAATTTTACAAGACAGTAAAGTAACACAAGCTATTCGTAAGGGTTGTACAAAGCGTGTATTAGGCATGTTAGAAAAGCTTGGCAAAAATGATGAAGACAAATATCAAACTTTCTGGAATGAGTTTGGTCAAGTACTTAAAGAAGGCCCAGCTGAAGATATGGGTAATAAAGAACAAATTGCTAAACTATTACGATTTGCTTCTACTAACAATGATTCTAGCATGCAAAGCGTTTCTCTTTCTGATTATGCGGAGCGTATGAAAGAAGGACAAGATAAAGTTTATTATGTGGTTGCAGACAGTTTTGAAGCGGCTAAAAACAGCCCTCACTTAGAAATTTTCCGCAAAAAAGGCATTGAAGTATTACTACTATCTGATCGAATTGATGAGTGGTTAGTAAGTCACTTAACTGAATTTGATGGTAAACAATTACAATCTGTTACGCGTGGTGGTTTAGATCTGGGTAAGATGGATGATGCTCAAAGCAAAGAAGCTCAAGAGAAACTAGAAGAAGAGTTTGATTCTGTAGTTACACGCATTAAAACGGTATTAGAAGGTAAAGTGAAAGATGTTAAACTTTCACAGCGTTTAACAGACTCTCCTGCATGTATTGTTACTGATGAGCAAGATATGAGTAGCCAAATGATGAAATTAATGCAATCTGTTGGTCAAGAAGTACCTGAAACTTTACCTATTTTTGAAATTAATGGTGAACATCAATTAGTAAAACACTTGGCGGATGAACAAGATGAAGATAAGTTTAAACAATGGAGTGATGTATTGTTTGAACAAGCCATGTTAGCTGAACGTGGTAGTCTGAAAGACGCATCTGGCTTTGTAGGTCGTTTAAATGCACTTATGTTAAGTTTGACTAAATAACGAGTCATTTTATTGATGAAGTGTTCTTAGCACGAAAGTACTATAGACTTTAGTATTAAAAAAGGCCTTTTCTATTTCAAAGATTAGGCCTTTTTTGTATGCTATCTCGTATTGATACTTGTTTGCATACAATTGAGCTTGTATAGTGTCTGCCGAATTACCAAACTTTGATTACAATATAATTACATTAGAATTATTTACGGATTTTTAACATATTTCTAACGTAATTATTATTTATACACACTTTATTAGGGCTATATTGATATGCGCATTATTTTATTAGGTGCACCAGGTGCGGGAAAAGGCACTCAAGCACAGTTTTTAATGGCAAAATTTGCAATACCACAAATTTCTACTGGTGACATGTTGCGTGCTGCAATTAAGGCTGGTACGGATTTAGGTAAACAAGCTAAAGCAGTAATGGATGCAGGACAGCTTGTTTCTGATGATTTAATTATCGGTTTAGTAAAAGAGCGTATTGCGCAAGATGATTGTCAATCTGGTTTTTTACTAGACGGTTTCCCACGCACGATTCCCCAAGCTGATGCCATGAAGGAAAATGGTGTTGAAGTTGATAGTGTTATTGAATTTGATGTGCCAGATGATGTTATCGTGGAACGTATGGCGGGTCGTCGTGTTCATTCAGGATCAGGCCGTGTTTATCATGTTGTTTACAACCCACCTAAGGTTGAAGGAAAAGATGATGATACAGGTGAAGAATTATCTATAAGACCTGATGATGAAGAAGCAACGGTACGTAAACGTTTAGCAATATACCACGAGCAAACCAAACCATTAGTTAATTATTACCAAGCAGAAGCTGAAAATTCTCTATGTAAGTATTTAACCATTGATGGTACTCAACCGGTTGAACAGGTAAGTCAATTGCTGTTGAAAGAGCTTACGTAAAAATAGATTGAATAAAGCTCGCCTAGCGAGCTTTTTTTTGCTTTTTAATACACTGGAAATTAAAAAAACAATAAAGGTTGTACATGGATATCTCTTTAAAAATCACTGCGTTTTATGCGGCTTTGTTAACGTTATTACTACTAGGGCTTTCATTTAATGTAATCCGTTTACGACTGAAACTTAAAGTAGGCATTGGTGACGGTCAAGAGAAAGCGTTAGCGGCTGCAATTAGAATTCATGGTAACTTTATTGAATATGTTCCGTTAGCACTCGTTCTTTTAGCTTGTTATGAACTCAATGGTGCTGATAGATTATGCTTACATGCATTAGGGAGCATGTTATTTGTCGGCCGTATTCTTCATGCGGTTGGTTTAAATAAATCTATTGGCACTTCTGTTCAACGTCAATCAGGTATGATTTTGACATTTTTAGTGCTGCTAGTTTTATCAATTGAAAACATTAGACTATTTTTATATTAATGTATTGATGTAGATAAAATAAAGTTGCAAGAGGCGAGTTATTCACTCGCTTTTTTTATCATCGCAATATGTGGAATGTCGTCTTCTAAATACATTTCGGAAACACGAACAAAGTTATGTTTGTTGTAATAGCATTCGAGATGCTCTTGAGCTGATATTTTAATGTCTTGCTCTGGAAAATAGGTCGTGCAGGCATTGATTGCCTCAGTCATTAATTGATGCCCTAATCCTTTCCCACGAGCTTTAGGAGCGATAATTACTCTACCGATGCTCGGGTAATCAGTATAACTTTGGCCTTTGGCTAAAATACGCAAATAAGCCGCCATTTCACCGTTTTGATAACAAAATAAATGCAGTGACTCAGCATGGCGATCTAAGTTATCTAGATCCGGATAAAAACAAGTTTGCTCAACAACAAATACATCTATTCGCAGTTTTAATGCATCGTATAATTCATCAATTGATAATTCGTGAAATTTTTTAATTTGCCAATTCATAAGATTAATACCTAATACATTAAAAGTGTTTTATCTTAAGATTGTCAGCGGCTAATAATCAAATAAATTATTTTGGAGTAACCCAATCGCTAGCAGACTCGAAGATAGCGAACGCTAAGGATTAGTAGTTTACACTAAAAAGTTAACAATTTAAGGTGTCCGTAGTGTTCTCGTTCATTTAAATACTCTGCTATCTCAGCTTTGTAACTTTTTAAGCATAGTTGTGGAAATTCTTTTGTGAGGACCTGATTAAGTTGTTTCGTTTCTAAAAAAAGTAGATAACCTAAAGGCAGGTGTTTGGGATTGAAATCACATTGATAAACTGTAGAACGAATCTCACTCGCACTATAGAAGTCTTTCTCACCGTATCGTTTCACTAAGGCAGGATGTAGCTTTTTACCGTATTTTTTTATTGATGAGAACTTGAACACAGCCGATCCTTAGCTTACACGAAAATTAAGAACCGAGATTATAAATTAACTTACCATTTAGTCAATTTTTATTCGGTTTATGTTTATTAAGAATAGTTATTTTATTTGTATCAATAAAGAAGCCTGCTTGAGTGTAGGCTTTAGCAATTGCCTTATTTTCTCGTAGTTTCTTGATGCCTATATTTATTGCAGTGATCGCTTCAGCACCTTTGGCGTGCTTTTTACTAATAACAAAGTGTCGACTATCAAAAAGTTCAATACCAACTCCTTTGACTGGAGTTAAAATTATTTTATCCATAATAAATGATTGATCAGGGCTTGAATTAAATGGCATTAGTAAAAAGTCTACCCATTGCTGGCTGACTAATCGTGCCATACTTAGCCATTCTTGTTCGTCAATTAAATTTTTTAAAGGTAGTTCACTTAACGTTTGCCAGTCTGTTCGCCATTTCGATGTTGAAATGGCTGTGAGTTCCTGTAAATCACTAAATTTTTTTACTGCAAGAGTTTTAGAGTTTTCAGGGCTGGTGTATATGCCAGCAACATATTCACCTTGACGAATAACTGGTAATGAGATGTAGACATTCTCCTCAATGGCTTTGGCATCTCGTAGCCAATATGAATCAAAACTTATTAATGAGTCACCAGTTTGTATCATTTTCGTGTTTCGAAAATTGACCTTCCCTGGAGCATATTTAAACGTGTAATTAAAACCGCCCAACCTTAATGCTTGCTGGGCAATAATCATGTCTACGACATCTCGCCTAACTTTTTTCCCCGTAAATTCAGTAATGGTTAATACATCTTTATTGGAGGTAAAGTGAAGGTAGTCGTCATAAACATCATCACGAATATAAATTATGATGCTATCGGTGCTAGCATGACTGATGAAATTAGAGCACAGAAAGGCTAAACAAAAAAATGATTGAAAGAGTGTGAAGGTTTTTTTAAATTTTATTCGCTTGCTGACATTCCTTTTATCGGCAAACGTAAGTCCTTTTGCCATAATTGTTTTCTATGTAAATGCGGTATTAATATTGTTATAGCATAGTCTATCACTGAAGTAATAGCGCACATATTGTCCATTAATAAACAATATGTGCGTAAACTACTAAAAGTTATTTTTTATGGCGTTGCTGTAAAACCGACATAACTTCTGCTAATTCAATGTTTTTATCTTGTAGTAAAACAAGGGTGTGATAAAACAAATCAGCACATTCGCCTAGTAAATCTTCTTTAGTTTCTGCAACGGCAGCAAGTGCAACTTCTACACCTTCTTCTCCAACTTTTTGGGCGATCTTCGTTGTACCTTTAGCAAATAAGCTTGCAGTATAACTTGAGTTAGGATCGTCTGTTTTTCTACTTGCAATAACTTGTTCTAAATGGCTTAAAAAGTTTTGCTGCGTTAGTTTCTGCTCAGGAAAACAAGATTCTGTACCTAAATGACAACTAGGGCCAACAGGTCGACAGGCAATTAGTAAACTATCTTTATCGCAGTCAGTTAGTACTTCTCCTACATTTAAGAAATGACCAGAGGTTTCACCTTTTACCCACAACGCTTGTTTAGAGCGGCTGAAAAATGTTGCTTTGCCCGTTTCTAAGGTTGCACTTAATGAGGCTTGATTCATATAACCTTGCATTAATATAGCACCGGTATCCTGATGTTGAATAATGGCAGGGATTAGGTCTGACATTTTTTGCCAAGCAAGTTGGTCAATATTTTCTTTAGTTACTAACATAATCTGATCTCTATTTTTGGCTCAAAACTATTGTCGGCTAAGTAATTTTTTAGCGCGATAATTTCAATCACTTCTTTATGAAAAACACTTGCAGCCAAAGCGCCATCAACATCACATTGTTGATAAACATCTTTAAAGTGGACCATTTCTCCAGCGCCACCAGAAGCGATTAACGGAAGGTTACAAACTGCACGAGCTTGTTTTAATTGTTCAATATCATAACCTTGACGAACTCCATCTTGGTTCATACAGTTTAAAACAATTTCACCAGCTCCCCTTTTCTGTACTTCTTGGATCCAGTCAAAGGTTGTCCAAGTTGTTTTCTGTGTGCGAGTTTCATCCCCGGTAAATTGATAAACTTGATATTGATTGGCCTCTTTATCAAAAAAACTATCAATACCGATCACAATACATTGTTGACCGAAAACTTCTGCTAAGCGAGCAATTAAAGCCGGATCTCTAAGGGCAGGGGAGTTAATGCTTATTTTATCTGCGCCCATGGTGAGTATTTCTCTTGCATCGGCTTCACTCTTTATTCCTCCAGCCACACAAAATGGAATATCAATCACTTGGGCTATTCGACTAACCCAGCTTTTATCCACTACTCTGCCATCAGAGCTTGCAGTGATGTCATAAAAAACTAATTCATCTGCGCCAGCTTCAGCATATCGTTGCGCAAGGGGCACTATATCACCAATAATTTCATGGTTTCTAAACTGAACACCTTTAACGACTTTGCCATCTTTTACATCAAGACAGGGGATTATGCGCTTGGCCAACATGCAATAGCCTCCTCTAGAGTAAATTTTCCTTCCAGTAAAGAGCGACCTAAAATTACCCCACTAACGCCCGTTGGAATAAGCGCTTTTATATCGTCAAGACAACCTATCCCACCAGATGCTTGCCATGCGATGCTTGGATATTTTTGACAAAGCTCTGAATATAAAGCCACATTACTACCTGTTAATGTGCCGTCTTTTGATATATCAGTACATAAAATATGCTTGATGCCTGCATTTATGTATGCATCTAATAAATCTTCTAAATTCACGCCGCTGTCTTTAATCCAACCGTGTGTTGGTAAGGTTTTATTACCGTTTTCGTCAATCTTAATATCTAAGGCTAAAACAATTTTTTCACCGCCATAAGTTTTTAACCATTTTAGAACAAGTTCAGGCTCTTTAATTGCTAATGAGCCAATCACAACTCGGTTAACACCAAGGTCAAGTAGCTGTTTAACATCGTCCTCACAACGAATACCGCCGCCAACTTGAATGATCATACTTGGGTGATTCATTACAGTTTTAAGTGTGGATAGTTGACGTTTAGTGCTATCTTTGGCGCCATCTAAATCGACAAAGTGCATAACTGTAGCACCGGCTTCGCTATACGCTTGTTGACGCTCTTGTACCGTGTATTGGTAATTTGTTTTTTGTTGATAGTCGCCTTGAAACAAGCGAACCACTTGACCATCGATTAGGTCAATCGCAGGGATCATCATTATTGATTCTCCATAATTAATTTCTCTGGTGATAACGTTAAAAAATTTTGAATAATTTTACTGCCTAATGCTCCTGAACGTTCAGGATGAAATTGACAGCCGATAAAGTTGTTTACTGCTATAGCAGCTGAAAAATCACTGCCATATCGACATGTTGCCACCGTATAATCACTCACTTGAGCGGCGAAACTATGTACAAAATAGAAATAATCTCCAAGGTTTATACCTTCGAATACTGGATGTTCGGTTAACGCTGTTAATGTATTCCAGCCCATGTGCGGTAAACGGTTATTTAATGCTTGTAATGGTGTTACTTTAGTGGGAATTAGTCCTAAACATTCAACAACTTCACCACTTGCCGCTTCGGTAGAGGATGTTGTCATCAGCTGCATACCTAAACAAAAACCCAGTACAGGTTGTTTAAGATTTTGCAGTGTTTCAACAAGTCCTTTTTCACGAATATTTGCCATGGCATGTTTGGCTGTACCAACGCCAGGTAAAATTACTTTATCTGCTTGTTGAATAATTTCTATATCATCACTTATCGTTACGCTAAAACCTAAGCGTTCAATAGCAAATTTAACTGAAGACAAGTTAGCACAACCTGTATCAACGATGACATTTTTAGGGGTACTGTCAATTAAACTCATTACAAGCTGCCTTTTGAACTTGGCATTTCATCACCTTTTACAGCAATGGCTTGGCCAAGCGCACGACCAAATACTTTAAATAAACTTTCCACCTGATGGTGACAATTACCTTTAGTAGTGGATAAGTGTAGAGTGATAGCCATTGAGTCGGCTAGCGATCTAAAAAAGTGACCGACCATTTGCGTTGACATTTTACCTACCATATTATCGGTAAACTCTGCGTCAAATTCTAACCAAGGCCTGCCTGATAAATCGATAGAGCATTCCGCTCGACACTCATCCATCGGCAATACAAAACCAAAACGTGCAATGCCTCGTTTATCACCAAGCGCTTCTTTTAAAGCCTGACCAAGGGCAAGGGCAGTATCTTCAACACTGTGGTGTTCGTCAATGTGATAATCGCCCGTCACACTACACTGTAAGTTAAACCCACCGTGTGTCGCTATTTGATCTAACATGTGATCAAAAAAGCCAAGACCGGTGTCAATATGGCTGCCGCCAACTTGATCTAAGTTAACGCTGACTTTAATGTCGGTTTCTTTAGTGGTACGAATAACTTGCGACGTTCTTTTTTTACTGGTGAGTAACTGTTGAGCAATATCGTCCCAGTTTAAAGACTCTCGGTTGTATTGAATACCAACAATCCCCATATTCGCTGCCAATTGAATATCTGTGTCTCGGTCGCCTATAACGAACGAATTAGCAAAATTAACTTTACCTTGTTGTAAATAATCACTAACTAAGCCTAATTTAGGTTTGCGGCAGCTACAATTATCCTCTTCGAAGTGAGGGCAAAGTAGTACATCATCAAAAATGATCCCTTGTGAGCTAAAAAGCTCCATCATTTTGTTATGTGGTAAGTCAAAGTCGGCTTGTGGGTAGCTTGACGTTCCTAAACCATCCTGATTTGAAACCATTACTAACTTATACCCCTTTTTTTGCAACGCGAGTAAGGTAGGAAAAACATTGGGTTCAAATACGAGTTTTTCTAAACTATCAACTTGTTTGTCGCTAATAGGCTCTTCGATTAACGTACCGTCTCGGTCGATAAATAAAATATTTTCTTGTGCCATAGTAATCTCGGTAAATTTTTTTAGTTATTTGTTAAATGCTAAAGTAATAGTATCTTTTAATAAGGTTAATTCTCGTTCACTGCCAATGCTAATGCGCAAACAATGCTCAAGCTGAGTTTGTTTGGATTGATCACGAATTAAAATCCCTTGCTCGAGTAGGGCATTAAAAATAAAGTCTTTTAACTCTTTAGATGCTGTTTTAAACAAGATGAAATTTGCATCACTTTGATGAACTTTTTCACACCAAGCTTGCTGTTCAAGCCAACTACTTAACTGTTCACGTAATAAATTTGTCTCTTCTACTCTTATTTTGACTTGCGCTAAATTGTCATTAGCTAATGCATTACTTGCTATCTCAGCGACAGGTGCTGAAATAGGGTAAGGCGCAATTACTTTACTTAGCATCGTAATGATGTCTTTATTTGCTAAAGTAAAGCCACATCGTAAGCCTGCTAAGGCAAATGCTTTAGATAACGTTCTTAAAACAACTAGGTGCTCGTATTTGTCTAACCAAGAAACCACAGAGTTTTTAGCAGAAAACTCAATATAAGCTTCATCAACAACGACAATCGCGCTGTCTCTAAAAATCTCTATTGCCGCTTGAATTTGTTCTTGCGGTAATAAATTCCCCGTTGGATTTCCAGGAGAGCATAAAAACACCACTTTAACTTTACCTACTTGAGCTTCTAATGCCGCCAAATTAAGTTGATTGTTAACTAGAGGGGCTTTTATGATACCAGCACCATGGTTTTCAGCACTTATTGCATACATACCATAAGTAGGAGGGCAGATTAATATATCGTCTTTATATGCTTTACAAAACGTTCTAATTAAAAGTTCAATACCTTCATCAGCACCACGTGTCGCCAGTATGTTAGCTTTAGGTTGATTAGCATATTGGCTATAAGCATTAATTAACGACTCAGGTTGAAAATCTGGGTAGCGATTGAGGTTACTCGCGTTTAGTTGATAAATACCCGGGCCCGAAGCTTCATTAGCGTTTAACCAAATTTTACTTTGATTATTGTCATCACTAGAGGCAAATAACCGACGAGCAGACTGATAAGGCACCATATCAATTAATTCCGAGCGAGCAAGCCTGTCGGCAATCGATTTTGATTTAGTCGTCATTTTCTTTCTCCAAACCTGAGTCTTCTAACCTAATAGTGACAGCTCTTTTGTGGGCATCTAAACCTTCAGCGTCTGTTAATTCAGTTATACATTGAGCTAAGCTAGCTAAACCTTCTTTAGTAAGCTCTTGCACTGTATATCTACGAGAGAAGTCTGCTAATGATAAGCTACTGATCACTTTTGAATAACCATAAGTTGGTAGTACGTGGTTTGTACCACTGGCATAGTCTCCAGCAGATTCTGGCGTATATGCTCCAACAAAAATAGAACCTGCATTACGCAACTGACTTAATAATGTTTGTGGCTCTTGTGTTTGAATAATAAGGTGTTCTGGACCATATTCATTAGACACTGCGACAGCTTGTTTGAGATCTGTTGTCAAAATCAATCGACTTTGTGTCAATGCTTGCTCTGCAATATTTTTTCTGGTTAATAAAGCAACTTGTTGAACAAGCTCATTAGCAACAAGACTAAGCAATTTTTCACTGTTTGATAATAAAATTACTTGGCTATCTGGACCATGTTCAGCTTGTGATAATAAATCTGCTGCTACAAATGCAGGGTTGGCAAATTCATCAGCAATTACTAATACTTCAGAAGGACCAGCAGGCATGTCAATTGCAAATCCCGGCACTTGTTGTGAAAGTTGTTTTTTTGCTTCGGTAACAAAGCGGTTACCAGGTCCGAAAACCTTATTTACTGCTTTAATGCTTTGAGTACCGTAAGCCAGAGCGGCAATTGCTTGCGCGCCACCTACGGTATAAATTTCATCAATACAACAAAGCTCTGCTGCTGCTAAAATTTCATTCGCTAACTTACCTGTTGAGTCAGGAGGGCAGACAAGTACTGTGCGTGAACATCCAGTAATTTGCGCTGGTACACCCAACATTAAAACAGTGGATGGCAAAGGAGCGCTACCTGCTGGAATGTATAAACCAACACTTTCAATTGCTTCCGTTTTTAAAATACAGCGTACACCAGGTCGAGTTGTTACATCAATATCTGTTGGTTTTTGCGCCTCGTGAAAACATTTTATTTGTTGATAAGCAGTTTTAATGGCTGCTAATCGTTTTTCAGTTAGAGCAAATTTAGCCTGTTGAATTTGCTCTTTTGAAACTTTTAAGGTGCTTAGGGCAATATTGTCAAATTTTTCGGTCAAAGTTAAAAGTGCATCATCACCTTGCTCTTTAACTAAAGTTAGAATATTTGCAACTTGCGCTGATAAGTTTGCATTGTCACTAATAGCAGGTCGAGCAAGTGTACTAGTTTGCTCGTCAGCACTTAGCGAAGACCAGTTAATTAACGGGGTAAGGTTAGTTTGGTTATTGCTCATAACTTAGCCCATCATTTTTTCAATAGGCATGACTAAAATTGAGTGACAACCCAAAGCTTTAAGTTGCTCCATGGTTTCCCAAAAGAAAGTTTCAGTGGCAACGACATGTACAGCGACTAAGTCATCACGCTCTGCTAAAGGTAAGATAGTAGGAGTTTCAGTCCCAGGCATTAAGGCACTTACTTGACTGATTTTATCTTTAGGGGCGTGAAGCATTATGTATTTACTTTCTTTCGCTTTCATCACACCTTGAATACGTGGTAATAACGTATCTAGCGTTTTTTGTTTGTCGCTATTAAGTGGTGTTGCCGTTTGTATTAATGACGCTTTAGAGCGAAAAATCACTTCAACTTCTTTTAATCCATTCGCTTCTAAGGTTGCCCCTGTTGACACTAAGTCACAAATACCATCGGCTAAACCAACCCGTGGGGCAACTTCTACAGAGCCTTTTAGTAAACAAAAGTCTAAATTAATATTGTTTTCTTTGGCGAACCGTTTGAGTAATTGCGGATACGTTGTAGCAAAGCGTAAACCGTTTAAGCTTTCAATTCCCTGATAATTAAACTCTTCTGGCATAGCAATCGAGAGGTGGCAACCGGCAAAGTTTAATCCTGTAGTGCGAATATAATCCGCTGTATTGCCTAATAACTCTCTTTCTAGTGCTGTTTCTTCTAAGGTGTTGTCGCCGACAATACCTAAATCACATACGCCATCCATTACTAAACCAGGAATATCACTGCTTCGAACTCTCATGATATCAATAGGCATATTGGTGACGTGCGCAAGTAGTCGTCGATCGGCAACGTTAAGTTTTAAACCACAACGTTTAAGTAAGTTTTGCGTGTCTTCACTTAATCTTCCTGATTTTTGCATAGCGATGCGTAAACGTGGTTGAGTTGTCATTTTAGTAGTCCTGTTTTAAGTCTTAAATTTTCATCTGTGAGATAACTGTTTTCATCAATGTTTCGCATGTATATACAATTTTTAGTGCTGTAAAATGCGAAAAACCCCCGAGAGAGTTGGACTCTTTCGGGGGTTTAGAATTTGTATAATTTAACTAATCCACTGAAAGGCCCATAGCCCCTCAGCGAATATACCTGAGTGGCTAATTCGTATGATGATGGTGATGTAGCGTGTTCAGGTTTAAAGTCATAATATGCTCGTTAAATTAAATTATTTCAGTAAATATCATTAAAATAGAAACAACGTTTACTCAATTGATGCTAACCATACGGATATAATTGCAAGCTAGCAAGCTTTTATTGTTAATTTTATATGACAAAACCGTATATGATATTAAAGTTTATGCTGGAAATACCGATACAATAAATAACGAGCCACTAGCTATGCTAGTTGATAATTAAGTTAAATTATAAGAAAGTTCGGTAATAATTTAAGCTAAATAAATTAAATTATAGGGGGAAGCAATTAGATGGATATTTTTACAACACAACTTACTCGAATTGTCCCAGTGCCAATTAAGCCTGAAAATTTAAAGGTTAAAGCTTTGTTAAAAGAAGCGGCTATAGGTAAGTTAAAAGAAGATTCTGAGCATCTTGAAAATCATGATTATGTGGTTTCTTCTGAAGATAATACAAAAGATAAAAATGCGAGTGAAGATAATAACCAGCACAAGAATGCTAGCTCAGAACCACAAGAAAAAGACGAGTCAATTATTAAAAAAGACAAAGACAACAACCCTCATCTTGATATATTTGTATAAACACAGATTAATACTTTCTTTGCACTAAAACCCTATTATAATAGCGCTTAGTTTTTTAACGATTAGCGGTTATTTTTATGGTAATTTGCTAACTTATAATAGTACAAGCCAACACCCTTAATGACTCCAGTAGAAATTGCTTTTTCCCAAAATGGATTACTTGCAAAAACAATAAAAGGTTTCTCTCCCAGACAAGCACAAACCGATATGGCGCTTGAAGTTGCGAGTGCGATCGACAAAGAGTCTTCTCTTATTGTTGAGGCGGGAACAGGGACGGGAAAAACTTTTGCTTATCTCATTCCTGCCTTATTATCAGAAAAAAAAATAATAGTCTCTACAGGAACAAAAAATTTACAAGAGCAGTTATTTCATAAAGACTTACCTCTAATTCGTCGAGCGTTGGCAAGTAATGCTCAAATGGCTTTATTAAAAGGCAGAGCTAATTATTTATGTCGCTATCGTTTAACGCAATATCAGCAAACTCGTGGCCAGTTAGACGCGGAAACCTTAGGCGACTTGGTTAAAGTAAAAACTTGGGCAACCAGCACACAAGATGGCGATATTGGCGAGTTGGTTAATGTTCAAGAGAACTCTCCCGTGTTCCCATATGTTACCAGTACGGTTGATAACTGCTTGGCAAAAGACTGTCCTGATTACGACGATTGTTATTTGATTAAAGCACGAAAAAAAGCAATTGATGCTGACTTAGTTGTGGTAAACCATCATTTATTTTTTGCTGATATGGCATTAAAAGACACCGGGTTTGGTGAATTAATCCCAAAAGCGGATGTGATGATTTTTGATGAAGCTCATCAAATCCCTGACATTGCGAGTGAATATTTCGGGGAAGCCTTTTCAACACGTCAGATATTGGAGCTGTGTGCTGATGTTATACAGGTTTATCGTAGTTCACTAACCGATGTTAAACAGTTAGGTAAAGCATCAGAAAAACTTCAAAAAACAGCTCAGAGCTTTCGACTTTTATTTAACTATGACCCCGAACGAGGTAATTGGCGCGATAAGGCGAAGCAATCGGTATTTTTACAGTGTTTTGAAGCGCTTAAGGTTGATCTTGATTTTTTATATCAAGTAATAAAGCTATGTGTTTCCCGTAATGAAGCCATTGATAATTGTTTTGAACGAGCAGTCAATTTATTGAATAAATATGATGTTATGGCAAAATTTGATGATTACAGTATGAGTTTTTGGTATGAAACGACACATCGACATGTGGTTTTACACCAAACGCCTTTAACTGTCGCAGATAAATTCAGCCAATATGTTACTGAGTCAAACGCGGGGTGGATTTTTACTTCGGCCACTTTAGCGGTCGATGAAAGGTTTGATCATTTTGCTAAACACTTAGGTTTGTCTCAAGCGAAAAGCTTATTGCTTGATAGCCCATTTGACTATCAACAACAGTCACAATTAATTGTGCCTAGATACTTGCCACCAGCCAATGATCAAAACAGAGCTCAAGCATTAGCGCAATTGGCGATACCATTAATTGAAGCCTGTAAAGGGGCTTGTTTTATGTTATTTACTAGTTATCGTGTAATGAACCAAGTTGCCGAGTATTTAGCTGATGCCATTGAAAACCCGTTACTAGTACAAGGACATATGGGGAAAAGCAAACTGTTAGCTCAATTTATTGAGCATGAGAATGCTGTGTTATTAGCAACGGCGAGTTTTTGGGAAGGGGTTGATGTAAGAGGTGATAAACTGACTTGTGTTATTATTGATAAATTACCTTTCGCTTCACCCGACGATCCACTATTACAAGCAAGGTGTGAAGAAGTTAAACGTCAAGGTCAAGATCCTTTCAGTCAAATACAATTACCACAAGCGGTTATTGCTTTAAAACAAGGGGTAGGGCGACTTATTCGAGATGTAAGTGATAAAGGTGTTTTAGTTATTTGTGATGATCGCTTAGTTAATAGGCCTTATGGCGAAGTTTTTTTAAAAAGTTTGCCTTTAATGAAAAGAAGTCGAGATATAGAACAAGCCGCTCAATTTTTAAAAAACATTACTACCGATTGATTATTTCGCTTTTCAACAAAATATAAAGAGAGATTCACGTGAATTATTTGGCAATAGATGCCTCTACAGAAGCATGTTCTGTAGCGTTACAATTTAACAATACAGTGGTAAGTCGTTATGAGATTTGCCCGCAATCGCATAGCTTATTGTTATTACCTATGGTGGATGAAGTCCTAAAAGAGGCAGGTTGTAAGCTCAATCAACTTGATGGATTGATTTATGGTCGCGGCCCTGGCAGTTTTACTGGTGTTCGCATTGGTATAGGTGTTGCGCAAGGTTTAGGTTATTCTGCAAACTTAAATTTAGTTGGTGTATCTACATTGCAAGCCATGGCGCAATTAGCGTTTATTGAACACGAGGAAACTAGAGTGATCAGTGCTATTGATGCAAGAATGTCGGAGGTTTATAACGGTTATTTTGAGTTAGACGAAAATAATATTATGCAACCTAAAACAGAAGAAGCCGTCACACCACCTGACGAACTACAGAAGCGATTGCAAAAATTTACAGCTAAAGCTTATGGCGTTGGCAGTGGTTGGGATGCATATGAAAATGAATTGACGCAGCTAAAAACAAATGATGGCTCCCCCAAGATATTATTTCCTGACGCCAAGGCGATGCTTGTTATTGGCAGTCAGGCTTTTGAAAACGGTGAAGGTGTTAGCGCTGAAAATGCGCAGCCAGTGTATGTAAGAGATACCGTTTCATGGAAAAAATTACCTGGAAAAGAATAATTATTGTCCTATTAGCGTAAAATTTGCTAAATTAACCTTATGGAAATTTTAAATTCGCAATCAGGTTATTCAATTACTAGCCCGATTGTTGCAAAAACCAATACTGAAAACTCTGTTGTTAATCAACAGAGCGTTTCTAGTGTGCATTATCATAAAGATGACGCATCAACTCATGAGCAAAGTCAAAAGCAAAAATCTAGACTAGATATAGATAAACAAGCAATTGAATTAGTTGAGCAAGAATCTGCTAATCAATCGGCACAACAGCGTACTAGTAATACCGGCTATGATAAAGTTGCTGAACAAAATTATACGGCAATAGCTGCTTATCAGTCTGTAGAAAACCAAAACAAGCGTGATGATATTCAGCAAGTATTTGGAGTAGACTTACTTGCCTGAAAACCCAAACGTTTTACCTGAAAAAAACTTATCTCATTCATTCTGGAAAAAACATCAATTTTGGCTATTTCTCATAGCCGGAGCAATTGTGCGCAGCATCCCGGTAGTTTCTATTCCGTTTAATTGGTTAGAGAGTTACTTTCATGAAATTGGTCATGGCTTAGCCGCTATTGCAACAGGCGGTAAAATAGTTAATGTTCAACTTTTTACCAATGGCGCAGGTTTGTGTACGACTCAAGGCGGCTCTGCTTTTGTGATTAGTTTTTTTGGTTATGCAGGCGCAATAATTTGGGGGGGGCTTATTTACTTCTTTGCCCTTAAACATCAACGTTTAGCACAAATTTTCTCAGTTTTTATTGTTTTCTTACTCGCAACTTCCATCATTTTATGGGTAAGAGATTTATTAACAGTTGTCATTTTAGTTGTACTTTTGATGATGTTTGTTGTTAGTTTGAAAATTGAACATTTAAAGAGTTTACAAATATTAATTCAATTACTGGGTGTTATCGTATTGCTTAACAGTTTATTTAGTCCGTTGTATTTGCTTGATGGAAGAGACTTAGGCGATGGCGCTACTCTTGCCGCTTCAACGGGTATTCCCGAAATAATTTGGGTGACCATATGGTCGGGATTAGCTTTAGTTATGGTCTTTTTCCTTAGTCGAATAAAAATACCTCATTAATTCGCCCTCTATTTTAAAGCTAATATTGATTGCGCATCAAAATCTATCAGGACAATTTCAATGTCAGAGTCAGAAACAGCTATCCATATTGAAGATGTTTGCTATAACTTAGAGCATTCATCAATACATGGTATAGCGTACTCAGCTAAAAAAAATATAACTAACAACAAAGATGATATTGTTTTATGTTTACATGGTTGGTTAGATAATGCCGCTAGCTTTCTCCCTTTACTGCCTTATATGACAGAGGGCGATTTAACAAAGAATAAGCGAATGATTGCTATTGATTGGAATGGGCACGGCTTATCTTCTCATCGTGGCGATGATGCTCACTATCACTTTATGGACTGGGTGTACGATTTATTAATGCTATTAGAGCATAATAACTGGCACAGCATTGATATCGTTGCTCATTCTATGGGGGGTATGGTTGCGTCAGCTTTTGCTGCTGCTTTTCCTGAGAAAGTAAAATCGTTAACCTTATTAGATTCGATAGGCTTTATAACGACTGAGGCAGAAGAAACTACAAATCAATTACGTAAGGGGTTGTTAAGTCGAATAAAAGGCTCGGTGTTATCTTCTCAAATCACTAATATCACGAATAAACAAACAGCAGCTTCATCTAAAGTTAGTGCTCGAAAAACCAAAAATTTACATCCATCAATTGAGTCTGCAATTAAAGCACGTGTTAACGTGAGTGATATGCATTATCAACAAGCAAAATTAATTGTTGAGCGTGGTTTAATTAAAGAAGGAGATGGTTATACATGGCGTGCAGATAGTCGTTTAAGGAATATATCGCCTTATCGTTTAACGTTGAAGCAAGCAGAGCAACTAATGAATGACATTAAATGTCCTGTACAATTAATTTATGGCAGTAAAGGGTTAGATATGGTGAGTAAAGGAATTGGTCACTTTGGACCCATGATAGACTCTTTTATAAGCCACGAGATAATTGGCGGCCACCATGTTCATATGGAGAAGGCACAACAGGTCGCTTCGTTAATTAATACCTTTTTAGCAAAACAAAGCGAATTATAACGTCTCTTTCCGCGATAAAACC
This sequence comes from Colwellia sp. SU-HH01217, assembly GCF_057543495.1. Lineage (NCBI taxonomy): Bacteria > Pseudomonadati > Pseudomonadota > Gammaproteobacteria > Alteromonadales > Colwelliaceae > Colwellia > Colwellia sp. SU-HH01217. The sequence goes on from NZ_BAAJLX010000013.1 coordinate 125,234, forward strand.
GTACAACAACTTATTTGTTATACGGTATGTTAAAAACTTATTGTGCCTTTAACGTTTGTCCATTAACTGTTTGGCTATCATCACTCATCAAGTAAACATACAATGGCATAATATCAACAGCAGCAGCGACTTGGCTGGTATCTTCTGCAGGAAAAGCGGTTGCTCGCATTTTCGTTTTCGTCGCGCCAGGATTTATCGCATTACAACGTAAATGAGTGCCTTCATATTCATCAGCAATCACTTGCATCATGCCTTCAGTCGCAAACTTTGAAATACTGTAAGGCCCCCAAAATGCGCGTCCTTGATTACCCACACCGGAAGAGGTGAAAACTAACGAAGCAGTATCAGCTAGAAGTAGAGTTGGAATTAATGCTTGTGCCATTAGGTATTGCGCGGTGACGTTTACCTTCATTACTTCTTCAAAAATTTGCTCATGAATTTGGGTAAATGGTGTTAATTCACCCAGTATAGAAGCATTTAATAATACACCATCTAATTGTCCAAATTGTTGTGCAATTGTGACAGCCATATCAGTGTAGTTTTGCTTAGTTGCGCCTTTTAAATCAAGAGGAATAATGGCGGGTTCTACAAACCCCTGATTAACTATCTCATCATAAACATCTTCTAGCTTTTTTACTGTTTTTCCTAAAAGGATAACGGTAGCACCTAGTTTTGCATAACTTAATGCAGCTTGACGACCAATGCCATCTCCAGCACCTGTGACAAGAATGGTTTTACCTGTTAAGCAATTGTCTTTTATTTGATAGTCGAACATATTCATTTCTGTCTTGGTTTAATAGGCTGGCAATATTACTATTTAGTCTAGTAACTGACGAGTAAATTCATCGAATAAAGGCCAAAAAACTGAAATAAATTACAAGAAAGTTAAAAAGGGCTAGCACATTACTAAATCTTGGGTTAAGTTTAACTGGTCTAACAAGTTAAATTTTAATAATGGAAGTCAATATTTTCATGTTGTTATTTGTTGGGGAAATATAATTTCATACGAAAAGCATAAAACATAAAAATAACATACAAAGTAAAAAAGCATAAATTAGTCTTTGGGGAGATCAAATGAATAAGTTAGTACTCAGTCTTGCTATTATCAGTGCACTAGGTTTAAGTGGCTGTGAAAGTGAAACCATTGAAGATGTAAAAAAAGACGTTGCCGAAAACGGCACACCAATCACCGCGCCTGCTCGTGTAATTTTTGATCCATCAAATGGTGTGTTATCACTGCCTAATGATTTATTATATCAAGGTTCTTTAGATGGCACGCTTAATACTCCTGTAGATGATCCAACCAATTTTTCAGATCCAGCTGTAGCAATAAGTGCATTAGACGGCTGGTCTACTACTAATCCTTTTGTAATTGGTATTGATTTTCCAGCAGGTACTGAACTTGATGGAAACTCTGTATTTAATCCGTCGTCAGTGCGTATTTTTGAAACATTAATGGGGGGAGACCCTGGCTGTGAGGAAGTTCCTCGTGGCGCTGCGTGTAAAGTGGTCTCTGAACTAACTTATACTGTAGATTTTATTACGCAAAAGTCAGGTAATAGTATTGCAGTCGTTCCTTTAAAACCTTTCCCTGGAAAAACTTCTTATCTTGTGGCGTTAACAGATACATTACAAGACGATAATGGAAAGTCGATTGCTGGCTCTTCAACTTATGAAAGCGTTCGTCAAGATATGAACGAACTACCACTAGGGACAGATGCACAACGTGGTTTACAAGCGGTCATTAACTCTTATGAAAATGCAGTTGTTTCTGCCGGTGTTGATCAAGACTCTTTAATTTATACAATGGCGTTTACTACGCAATCAACCACTGATGTGTTAGGTACCACCAAAGCATTAATGGCGAATGATGTACCAGCAATGGTTGCCAATGCGATGCAAGGTATCCCAGCTATCGGTGTTATGGATACTGGAGCTTCAGTTGCTGATATATTAGCAGGACAAATTCCAGCAAGTTTGGTTCCTCTTTATTCAGCAGCTAATTTTATGCAAGGTAATGTGTCATTACCTTATTACCTAGGTGTTCCTACTGCAGAAAACCCTATGGGACCTGTTAACGATTGGTGGAAAGGATTATGTGATTCTGGCGCTATGTTAGCTGGCCTTGCAGCAACTAACCCAGAAGCTATTCCTGCTAATCCTCAAAGCCAAACTGACGGTATGTGTATGGCTATTTCTGAAGCGCAAGGTTTAGCTGCTCCAGGACTACGTGATTTAGGTATTGATACTGAGCGTAATTTAACTAAATACAACCCTGTACCTAAAACGAATGCGATGATGGATGTTGTTGTACAAATGACAACCCCAGATGTTGCTGTGGCAAATGCGGTTCGCGTTGGTTTAGGTTTACCCGCAAACTTAACCGAGCCTTCAACAGGTTGGCCTGTGGTTATTCTTCAACACGGTATTACCTCTAAAAAAGAAGATATGTTAGCTATTACTGGACTGCTTTCAATTTACGGTATGGCGACGGTTGCCATTAATCATCCTTTACATGGTGACCCAGCTTTAGGCGGTAGTCGTGGATTTGATTTAAATGGTGATGGTGTAGATGAAATAAATGCGACAACGGTTGATGCAACCCATTACATGAACTTAGCGAGTTTATTAACTACTCGTGATAACTTACGCCAATCAACCTCTGATTTGTTAGGCTTACGTTTAGGATTGAACTTTTTAGGTGGTGTTGATGTTGACGGAAAGCCAATTAAGGTTGATGCAAGTAATGTTCACTTTTTAGGTCATTCGTTAGGGGCTATTACAGGTATTAACTTTATTGCCTTAACGAATACATCACTTGATCCGCAAGTGGACCCTTTATTTGCAGTTAATACAAACTCGCAAGCAATGCCGGGGGTTATGGTCGCGAATTTCTTAATGGAGTCAGGCGCATTTGGTGACGTGGTTAAATCTAACTTAACTTACCAAGCGTCTGAAGACTTCCAAGCATATGTTGCTCAAGTTCACATGAGCCCAACTCCGCCAACATCAGCTGAATTGGTTGGTTATTACCAAAACTTTTATGCTGCTTTAACACCTGAGCAACAAGCTGGCTTAAATGGCACTTTCGCAGAGTTTGCCTTTGCTGCGCAAACAGTAACTGATGCTGGTGATCCTGCAAACTATGCCGCTATGATGGCAGCGACTAATACCCCTACGCATTTAATTGAAGTGGTTGGCAATGGTGGTGATAACTTATCAGACCAAGTTATTCCAAATTCAATATCTACTTCTCCTTTAGGTGGTACAGAGGGCGCAATAGCATTATTAAATTTACCAAGCGTTTCTGAAATGGTGCAAGATGCAGAAGCACCAGTATCTGGCGCTGTACGTTATGTATTTGGGCATCACGGCTCTATTTTGGACCCAAGTCCTCAAGCAGCAGCTCCTGATGGCGTAATGACAAGTGCAGCAACCACTGAAATGCAAAGCCAAGTGGCTAATTTCTTTAGCTCGAATGGTCATTTAATTTCAGTACAAAATCCAGAAGTTGTTCAATAGTCAATTTCGATATTGAATGCGTATAAAAGCCCTTTTGTAGAAG
>NZ_BAAJLX010000014.1:0-111851 GCF_057543495.1 Colwellia sp. SU-HH01217
TCGCTAGTCGGGGCTTTTTATTTCCATCAAATAACGGTAATTTATGAACTTACATTACGTAAAAGGAATTCATTAAATTAGCCAGACACTTTAAGAGAGTTTGAAATTAATGGAACGGTTTTTACTGGTGATATGGTTGCTGAACGAACAACATATAGTAAAAACTCGGTTAATAAATATATTAATGAAAAGCTATTAGATAAATATGTTTTTCATGCTGGTTCTCGTGCACAGTACCGTTGCGAAGGAATAGCGGTACTATCAAACGAAGAGTTTCTCGCAGTAATGAGCCAGTCAGCTTATTGTTTTTGTGGCGTTAAATTCTTGTCTGAAAGTCAGTAAATAACAAAACAATGTTGTCTTTGATATCAAAGTCTAGTCTATAAGTTCCGCTAATTACTAAAAGGAGAGAAACTTTATTGAGTAGAACCGAAATGCAGGAACTGGCAAGTGAATTTGAAGCTGATTTATTGAAGTTATATGACTCACCAATATTGACGCTAAAACAATCTAGTAATTTGCACTGCCGTTTAAGCACATGGGAAACTTTTCTTGCTGCGAAGAATTTACTGTTGGGGCATCTATATAGCTTTCTATAATTTTCTGAATGCTCCCATCTTTTTTCAGTTGGGTGAGAGTATGTTGAAGTGTATTAATTAGCTCTGGTTTCACCTTTTTGTTTAACGCTAAATAGTTTCCTTTTAATGCTTTATCATTAAATTCTAAGACTGGCGTTACATCATTGAGTGTTAAACCAACATGGGCTAATTGTGATTTTAAGGTTAATGAGGAACCGATAATTAAATCTAACTTGCCCATTGCAAACATGCGAGTGTCTTTATTTTTTTCAGCAAAAGTTATAAAGTGTTTATCTTTTTCTAACCCTAAGCTTTCTAACGTTTTTTGGTAGATATCTTCACGCATAATACCAACAGAGTAGTGCTTTACCGATTGTGAATTTGTAATCTGTATATCTTCCCTAGAAGATAACTTGTAAAAACACGTGTTGCCATACACCAAAGGACCTACCCATAGAAAACTAGTTTCTCGTTCAGTTGATCTTGAAGTTGAAAATACTCCGGAGTTATCTAACCTTAAGGCGTTTTCATATGCTCTACTCCAAGGTAATGAGGTTAAATGGCAGGTTATATTTGAGCGTTTACATGCTAATTTTACAATATCGAGGTTGATTCCCTTTAACTTGCCATTTAACGTGTAATTAAAAGGCGGGAATTGTTCTGTGTATAAATTAAGCTCGTTACCACGCAGGTCAATACTGTAGAGCATTAGTATGAGCATAATGATTAATTGGTTATGAGGCTTATTCAACTGACACTTTCTCTATATAATTAGTCGTTATTTAAGAGTAGCAATATAACTGTATTTAAACTAGGTCTGTAGATTTTTAGGCCTAGAGTAAATATGTGTTTGGTAAGTGTTTTGTTTTTTTTCAATAAAAAATTTTGATATTTAGCCATTGCTCATTACTCCATCACAAGGGGTCAGAAACAAGTGAAGGGTATTTTGAAAGCGGGGGTTGTTCTTAACAGAATATTTTATCAAGGTATTTTATAAAAGCAGTGTAATTAACACTGCTTTTTAATGCCAAACTTAAACTGAAGCCACACTTGATTGTTTTTTATGTGCCATTAGTAATAATATAAACGAAAGCACAGCTACTACTGCACCAATCAATTTTCCATGCTCCATGGGTAAATTAAAGCCAATGCCTGCGGTCATTATATAAGAAGCAGAAACACTCGTGCCAATAATGGCAGGTATGCTCACTATCCAATGGAAAGTGCCACGGTCAAATAAAAACTTAGTGGCAAGCCATAATACGCTGGTAGAAAGTAGCATGTTGGAAAAAGCAAAGTAGCGCCAAATAATTGAAAAATCTAATTTGGTCATGAAATACGCAATAATCAAAATAGGTACTGCTACCAATAAGCGATTACGTAAACTTTGAGAGATATTAAATGCATCCACTAAGGTTAAACGTAATGAACGAAATGCGGTATCACCAGAAGTAATTGGGAATATCGCCACGGCAATAATCGCCATAATTCCACCAAGCACGCCAAGGTAACTGTTTGCTATGTGGTTAACGACTAAACCTGGACCACCTTGGTCAAGTAGCGATTTTAACTCAGAGTAACCTTCTGGGAATGCTGCTATACCTGCTAATGCCCATACACAGCCAACAATACCTTCACACATCATAGCGCCATAATAAACAGGACGAACATATTTTTCATTGGTTAAACAACGGGCAATAATAGGTGCTTGTGTTGAATGAAAGCCGCTAATGGCACCGCACGTTATGGTGATAAATAATAAGGGCCAAACAGGAAGACCGTCAGCATTAGGCTCTAAGAAATCATGACTGTAATGATCGGCATTGAAGTAGCCCCAAAAATCACCTGCAACAGGGAGATGAGGTGCGTTTACAAGTAATGCAATGGCAATTAGTGAGGTCATTACTATCATCAACAAACCAAAAAGCGGATAAAGTTTGGTGATTATTTTATCAATAGGTAATAACGTCGCTAGTAAATAATAACCAAGAATAACTAACACCCAAAAGGTATTTCCGGATAAAAAAGTGCCTTCGAAATAACTTAAATTACTTAACAAACCTGCAGGGCTCATGATGAATACCACGCCAACAAAAAAGAGTAGCATGGTCGTGAAGACCAGCATCACCCCTTTAAAATAAACGTTGTAATAATGGCCAGCAATTTCAGGTAAACTTTTACCATCTTCTTTTATGCTCATAACACCCGAGAAGTAATCATGTACCGCACCACCTAAAATATTGCCTAATACAATCCAAACTAGTGCTACCGGGCCATATAAGGCACCAAGAATGGGGCCGAAAATAGGACCAACACCAGCAATATTTAAGAATTGAATAAGAAAAGCTTTAACCGGATGAATAGCAACATAGTCCACACCTTCTTCAAAACGTACTTGAGGCGTTTTTACGGTATGATCGATTCCCGCTTGTTTTTCTACAAAGGGGCTATAAAACTTATAACCCAATATTAATAACGTGAGGCAGATAAAAAAGATAATCATGAGGGTGTTTTACTCCGTTTCATTAGATTAATTTAGCAAAATGCATAATAGTTAGTTGGCTAAGTAATACTTTTGTTAGTATTACCTATTTATGGCTAGCCCACATTATTTTTTATTTTTCTGTTAACAAACATCAGCCAAAAAATGTATCTTAAAGAGAAATAGCGTTTGTTGGACATACGGATGTAAGCTTGTAACAAGTATATGTGTTGCTATTCGACCACTTCAAGAAAGCCATTAGAGAGCAATTTATTGGTTAATGATAGACGAATATCATCACCCACATTCCCCGGAATTTGATGCACAAAAAAAGTGGAAGTATTCATAATAAAGCGCATACATTCTTCCACCCTTTTGTGTATTAACAATTGCTCGCCAGGTTGTCTGAAGTCAATTATATCTGCAGTTGTTACCAGTTGAGCAACGGCTAACGGTGTATGTTTAACTTGAGTTGTAGGTGAAATTGGTTGCACTATGCTTGCTTGTGTAAGTTTGGGTAGATCGAAAATCATTCTGGATCGCCTTAACGCTAGAGCATCACGAATGAAAGCGTCAGACTGAATTTGAGTGTTAAGTTTATCGATCCCAGATTTGATTTGTTCAACAATTGCCGTTAAATTTTTCTTTTGTGCTAAGTCATCGGCTCTTACGCCTAAGTCAGCTCTTAGTGGTTTATTAAGCTCGGAAAGTTGATCTAAGACACTGTTAATGGCATCTCGCACAGTAACAGGAACAAAACCAATTGAAAGATGGATAGACTCACTTGTAGAGTGCACTGTATGTGTGGTGCCTCTAGGAATGTAAAGCAAATCACCTTGTTTGACATCGTATGTGCTGTATCGGCCTAATTCAGGAGGCTGTTCTGCATGGCTTTTCCACTTATTAGGCAGTGATGCGGGTTCGTCAGAAATATACCACTTTTTACTGCCCCTTAACTGAATAACAATTACATCAACCTCGTCGTGGTGAATCGGCGCTTTTGCATCGGCATCACTCCAAAAGACAACCACATCGACAGGAGTTTCTAATATCACTTCCAATGCCCGATTAAATTCGTTTAATGCAGGTGACAAGTTTGACGCGTCAGGAACGCGAACGGTATAGCCTGTTTTATGGTATTCATTAATTAACGATTGAAAAGCTTGCGGGCTTTCAACTGCTTTTGCTTTGGGTGGGGCAACGGTTGCTGTATGAATATGTGAGGTGAGTAAAGGGGCATGTTTTTCATAGGTACTAAGAATAACGTCTTTGGGAAAGTGACCAAGAATATTGGCTCGAGGGTGATCTTCATTATTAAGAAGCGCTAAAGGTTTATGGCCAACAATTTGATTAAAAAAGTCTTCGTAAGAATATGGGCTAAGAATACTCGAAAATATATTCTGTGCGTCTGTTAATGTCATAAATAATCTGTCTTAGGTTTGGCTTATATTTCAATAAAAAATATTTTTAATAAATGTGTGCTATGTCACTCAAAAATTTAACACTACCACCTGTAATTATAAAGTGTTTTAACTGAGAGTAGTTAGCAAAGCTGAACTAGTGTTACTTAAAAATGTTTAACATTTGAGCGCCATAAGCAGATAACAACCATACTAAACCTAAACAATTAAGAATCACCGTGAACCAGAAGGTTACTCTGAATTCTCTTTTTTGAGATTTATGCCTTAATGTTTGTTGAGCAATAGCCGCACCGGGCCAACCGCCAATAACGGCAAATAAATGTAAAGTACTTTCTTGCGTACGCCACTCATTGCGTTGAGCTTTAGATTTATCAAATGCGTAAGTAATAAAGGTAACAAGGCTTAAGCCCAAATAGCCTAATAGCAAATTTTGAGGAATATAGTTCATCATAAATGCAGCCATTAATAAGCATAAAAAAACAACAGCAAGATAAATTGAAAATTTGTTCACGTTTTTAGCTTGTTTTTTCGTTAATTTTTCACCCGAAAAAGTCGCATCATTCGCGCAATATCGCCCTTGCTTATCTTTAGTAATAGAAAAAGTTATCACATCACTAATTTGCGGTGTACGTTGGCGATTAGAAAACGCTGTTTTATGAATAAAAACATGGTCGCCACCGCCATTAGGTGAAATAAAACCAAAAGCTCTGGTTTCATCCCATTTGATTAACTTCCCTTTTAATCGCATTACATTTAATCCTTTACCGCTGACTTGTATGCGTTATACACACTCTAAATAATCCCTATATTTTGCCATAAATAATCAGGTATGGGGTAAACTTGAAATTAATTTTTTTTAGACTAAAGTTTATTAAGTATAAGGAGCAATAGTGACTTAGTTGCTGAATTATCAAATGGATGTTTTTAGCTTTCTTCGATTTGTTTGCAGTTTGATTGCATAACTTAAATCAACCTAGGAAAGCGTGATGAACAACAAACCAATCGTCTTGCTCATTCATGGAATGGGCACTCACCTACCCGGCAATATCACTCAAGAGTTCAAAAAAGGATTAACAGAATCTGCCTCTTTTTTAAATATCGCAGATTTTAATCCTGACGAAGAATTTGATTTTGAAGAATTTAATTACTCTGAATATATTGATGAAAAAAGAAATGAAATGGGCGATGAAGCCACAGCAATAACAGAGTACTTGGTTGCAGGACCTTTATTTTTACAACGAATGTTATCTTTTCAAAGTCAATTGAAAGAAGATTCATTCTTATATACGCACTGGTTAGATGTAGTTTTATATTGTTTGTTTGGCACACTAAGAGAAACTATTTTAGCGCGCTGCATGAATAAAATTCTAACGGTTTTAAAGGCAGCAAAGGATAATCCAGACACTTACCGGCAAGTTATTATTGTTGGCCATAGTCTAGGCACCGCGGTATTGCATGACGCACTAACCAAGCTATATTTATTCTCGTCTGAGCCTGATCGACCAGATCATATTCGTTTTGCTAATTATCCCATTGATGGCCTTTGGACAATCGCTAATGTCTCTCGTATGACGCAACTGATTACCAAATTAGAAGATCCAAACCATTCAATTGTCAGAGACAATAACAATGCACATGATGGCGTCGCCCATCTTTTTTATCCTGTTTATAATCAATACGATCCCTTTACCGTATTTAAGCGTTTTGCCGTTGACCCACAAGTAGGCGATCTGATCCGCACCAACGAAATACGTAATATTGGCGATAACGAGCTTAATGTTAACCCGCACGACTTGATGGAGTATTTAGCCGATCCTGAAGTTGGAGGCATTTTTCTTGCAGAATTTTCGTCGTTAACTATAGGAGCGAGCCAAATTCAAAAAGCGAAGTCAGCTTATAAAAAAACGACGATTTCAGGTCCTATTTCCGACAAGTATAGTGCCGTAAAAAAGGCATTAAAAGAATTAGAAGCCCAAGTAGACCAAGGTGCTAGTTTAATTAAAAAAATAACGTTAACCATTGAAATATTTGAACACGTTAAGGAAGCCTACGATCTGTTGAAAACACTCAAGGCTAAACAATAAGGAGGCATAATGAATATTTATAAAAAGCGTATCCAATTGATAGTACTGTTCATTATTGCAATTAATAGCCCTTCAATTTTGGCACAAGAATTAACTATTGCTGATGAGCAATGTCCTTTACCCGAATTATCCACAAAACCTGTTTTAGCAAAACTTTACGATTTATCTCGCGATTTTGCCCTTAACACTTGCAAGGCGATGCTAACAGATGATGTGAGAGCGGTGAAAGATTCGACATTTTTAACAGGAGGCTTAACTGAAGAAGTAAGGCAAGAAGCTCTCAGTTTTTATAGTACCTCATTCCCAGAAACTAGCTTCCCTAGCGTTAAAGAAGCTAAGTATTTGTGGGCCGCCTATCAATACCCCGAAACACTACAAATGAATACGTATGAACTTACATTGGCATACCCGCTTGGGCGGAAACTCAGATTCAGTGGCCCTAATGCAGTGAATTTACCGACATTTACTAGCACCGAAGAAACAGAAGCTCAGTGTTTGTCATTGGGTTATAGCAGCTGTAAAGATTTCTTTAGTGAAATAGAACGCGTCGGTCGTATTCAAAACCATTTCATCAGAAAAAATAGTTCAGATAAAGCGCTTGCTGGTATTAGAGACAAAAGTCGTGCGTGGGATAAATTTAGTGATAACTCGAGATTTCAAACACCGGTCGATATTTTTATTACCTCATGGCTTTATCATAAAGAGTTATCAGATGGCAGAAATTTAAAGTTACCACCAAGTAGCCAGTATTTTTTACTGCATCCGAGCGTGGTTATTGATCATTTTTCGGCCGCGCAAGCAGGCGATAAAACAGAGTTGAGCCTTGCGCTAGAGTGGGCAGGCTTTAACCGTTGGGATGCTAAAATTCCGTGGGGTGTGTCAATCGCTTCCGTTTATTCCGATAGAGCCTCGGGAGATTCAGTCGGTCATGGGTTGATGTTTCATGTCTATAACAATTTTAGTTTTGGTTTTGCCAACAGAGGCAGTGGCGATAATAGTTTTTATATTAATATTGAATTTATGGATTGGTTTGGTGAAAAACAAGGAAAGTATAAATCGTATAAGAAAAATGTAGGCCTATAGAGGAATTAACATGACAAACGGTATATTTTCAGCAGAAGAACAAGAGGTAAGCCAACATATTTTATCCCTTAAATTGCCCAATTATCGAAAAGCATACAGCGATAAAACGGCGTTTATTATGGCAAGCTTGTGCGAACTTTCGTATATCGTTTGGGAATCAAGATTTGAAGGGTTAGATAAAAATATAGCCGACAAATTTCAATCTCATGTCATTGATAAATTATCTAATAGCAGTAATAAAAAATTTCTGACAGATTATGTTGTTTCGTTACTCAAAGACACTAGTGAAAGCAAAACTATGTTAATTGAAATGCTTAAAGATTTTGCGTTTCAGGTAGATGATGAGTTGTCATGGATTTCTGATCCTGAAACCGACACGCAAGCCTTTATTACTTTTAACGATGAATATACGGTATTGGTGTTTCGAGGTACAGAAGCAACCAGCATTGGGGATATAAGAACCGACACCCGAGCAAATCTAATTACCAGTCCATCAAATGGATTAGTTCATGAAGGGTTTCAAACGGCTTTTAACAGTGTTTGTGAGACAATAAATCAACGTTTACAATCAGCACAATTAAAGGGTAAACCGCTATATATTACAGGCCATAGTTTAGGTGGCGCGTTAGCGACGATTGCCACTCGAGATATTACCCCCCCAATTCATATTGCCGCATGTTATACCTTTGGCTCACCAAGAGTGGGTAACGAAAACTGGATAAACCGAATTAAGTCACCTATTTACCGGCTAGTTAATGCTGCCGATTCTGTCACTATGCTACCGCCAGGCGCTATTGCAATATCAGGAATTTCATTTGTTTTAGGTTTAATCCCTTCAATTGGCGAAAAGCTAAAAGCTTGGTTATCTAAATATAATGGTTATGTGCATGCAGGGAATATGCGCTATTTAACCAATTGCGTACCTAATGATTTTCAAGAAGTAAAACTCCTTTACAGTGTCAGTTTTGCCTATCGGATTGTTGCGGTTATCCAACACAGTCTTTTTAGAGAGCTAGCGTCGGATCACAGCATTATGGTTTATCGAAAAAAGTTAATGGTTATTGCTAAAAAGCGTAATAAATCAGTAATTTAATTTGTTTGTGTTAGGAGAAATATAAAAACGATAATAACCGATAAAGTTACTCGTGATAAATAGGGCCTCCATAATGACAGCTGTCGGAGAGCCAACTAACACATTATGTAGTAACCAAAAACTGGTGCCAATAATCATTAATTGCCGTAATTTTTTATCGTTTTGACAAAAAGCCGCAATGGTTTGCATGCTAGCTCCGGCAAAACTAATTAAGCTAATAACGCCAACGTAAGTAAAGGTAGTTACTACCATAGCGATAGAAATGAAAACTAACATCACCAATTTTGACGTCGTAAATACACTTAAAAAGTAGCGAGTAACAGCAACTGCCATTAATCCTGCGGCAGTATATTGTTCCAGTAAAAAAAAGTGGCTAGAAATTAACACACCAGCAATTGATAAACATGCCACGATTTTTCGCCGATCTTTAAATTGAAAAGAAGCTAAATCAAATATTATTGCAACGCCTATTAACAACTGTGACCAGTAAAATGCAGACATGTCAGTTTCTCTATGGACTTAAATACAACCAAAGCATGGTTAAATTAAGTATGAACTTAGAATATAATAATGAGGCGCATTATGAATAAACTAGACAGTGTGATAATTAACTTAAGTTAATGTCTCTCAATTAGTTTGCTTGAATCTTTAATGTTTTAAGAAATGGCTCACTTATTTCGCTTATTAATTCTATTTTTTATGCGGGATAAGCTTATTGGAGTGATACCAATATAAGTGGCTAATTGCTTATTGTTAAGGCGCTCGATCCATAGTGGCGAGTGATTAAGTAAATGGAGGTAGCGTTCTTCAGGATTTTTCAATAATAAAAAAACCTCTTTATCTTCTTTGTACAGTAACTGTTGTTCAAGTAATGTGACTTTCGTTAATAACCAGTTAGGTTGATTAAATAATGTCAGTGGAATTTTGATGATTTCGCTATCGTTTACCGCTTCAATTTGGTAATTAGCGGGCGAATTCGTGAGCCAGCTTGAATATAAAAAACACATTTCGTCTTGAAAATAATATTCTTTACAATGCTCACTACCGTTTGTCGAATAGTGAATAGCTTTTAAAATGCCTGACAAAATAAAATAACCGTACTCCTGTTGTTCTCCTTGGCGAAGCAGTACATGCTGCGAGTTAATTGTAAAATGCTTACATTGTGGATTTACTTCATTAATGATGGTGCTTTCAATATTGAGTTTGTTGAAAAAGCTATGAAGGGGGCTAAGTGCTTTGTGAGTCATAAGTACATACTAAGGAGGAGCTTAACATTGATTATATTAGGTTACGAAAGGAAGACAAATTTAAAAGAAAAGCAAACGCAAAGTTGAGTTCAACATTGCGTTTTGTCTTATTGTTCATTAACTACGCAGTTTCTCATTAAAGAATTCAAGTGTACGACTCCAAGCGAGCTCTGCATTCTTTTTGTCATATCTGGCAGTAGAGTCGTTATGGAAACCATGCTTAGCGTTTTTATAAATGTAGCCTTTAAATGGCACATGTAATTGGCTCAGTGCTTGTTTATATTCAGGCCACGACTTATTAACGCGTTCATCTAATTCACCCAACTGAACTAACAATGATGCATTAATGTTTTTCCACAATTCTTTCTTGGCAGGCGTTCCATAGAAAGGAACACCTGCTGTCAGCAAGTTTGATTCAATAGCGGCCAAGTAATTTACGATATAACCACCAAAACAAAAACCTACTGCGCCAAGTTTACCATTACTATTTTCATGACTTTTTAAAAATTTAGCAGCAGCTACAAAGTCATGTTGGATTTTAGAACGGTCCATACCCCTTTGCATTGCTCGGCCTTCATCGTCATTGCCAGGATAACCTCCTATTGGAAATAAGGCATCGGGAGCAAATGCAATAAACCCCGCCTTAGCTAGTCGCCTTGCAACGTCTTTAATGTATGGGTTTAGTCCTCTGTTTTCATGCACAACCAACACAACAGGTAATTTACCTGTTTTATTTGTTGGTACGACTAAATACCCCTGGCCTTTGCCGTAACCTTGAGGAGAGTCAAATGTTTCGTAACTCGCTTTGATGTCTTCATCATTAAAAGAAACTTGCTCTGCCAAGGCATAATTAGGCAGTAATGCTGAGGTTAAAACACTCATTGAATAGCCTACTGCTACCAGTGTGCCTAACTTTTTAACAAAGGTTCTTCTATCCATCCCTCCGTGAGCGTAATCGTCGTACCAATCAAATGCTTCTTGAGGGATATCTGTTTTTAATTTTTGTGACATGTCGTTAGCCTATAAGTGAGGTTTATTGGTTTATTTGAAGCATTAGCGTTTTGTATCTAATTATAAAATTATAGCCATTCTGGGGATTTCGCAACTTTTTACGTTTAATTAACGTTTATTTGAGTTGAAGTGAAGCGTCACTATATAAACAAAAAAGTTTATATAGTGTTTACATTAATATCTAAATGTTTTACTTTATATATTAATTAATAAACAAAAAGGTTTTCATATGAAGTTAGTTATCATTAGCGGTAGTCAACGAACAGGGTCGCAAAGCGCTAAAGTAGCGCAATATCTAGAATGTCATGCTGATATTTTTGATGAAGTGAGTCACATTGAGCTTTGTCGCTACCATTTGCCTTTTTGGGATGGTGATGAGGTTAGTAAAAATGATAACTCTTCAGATTGGCAGCATATTTGTGAGCAACTTTCACAAGCAGATGGCTTTATTTTGATTACTCCTGAGTGGGGCGGAATGGCAACTCCTATCTTAAAAAATTTTTTACTTATGGCTACCACCGCTGAAACAGGACATAAGCCAGCGTTAATAATTTCTGTAGTTAATGGCATTAGTGGTGCTTATCCTATTGCAGAGCTAAGGATGAATGCTTTGAAAAATAACAAGTTGGTCGCGATACCCGATCATCTAATTATTAGGAATGTTGAGAACGTTCTTAATTACCCATCTGATTCTATACTTGAACAACGAGAGATTAATTTACGGGGGCGTATTGGGTATTCGTTAGCTATGCTGCATCAATATTGCCATGCCTTAACAATGGTTAGAATTAATACCTTAAGTGATCGTTATCCCAATCAACAAGAATATGCCTACGGCATGTAGCTTTCAACGATAAACAAATAAAGGAAAAACTATGTTACATATTGAGCATTTAAATTTAGTGGTAAGTGATATTTCTAACACGCTTAGTTTTTATCAAGCTGCGTTTCCTCATTGGTCGATTAGAGGGGAAGGTGAAGATGAGTGGTCAGGCAAGCCAAGAAGGTGGTTGCACTTTGGCGACGACTATCAATTTTTAACCTTCAATGATAATGGTGTTGATAGCAACAGAGATCTCAGTGGTCATCAAGTTGGCTTAGCGCATTTTGCTTTTGTAACAACTAACCTAGAGGCGTTAATCAATCGATTAGCAAAAGCAGGTTTTTTTGTTGATAAAGAAGGGCCAGAAGATGCCTACCGAAAAAATGTTTATTTTTTGGATCCAAGTGGCTTCGAAGTTGAATTTGTTGAATATTTAAGTGATTTACCTAACCAAAGAAATCGATATTAAAAGGATATTAAACTAAAGATTTGCTGTTAATCGATAATTTCATTATGGAATACTTATTGAGCTAATATATAATGCTGCTGCAATATATACCTAGGGTAGGTGTATTTAATATAATGAGAGTAAAAATGAAATCAAAGAAAAAAGCTGTAGCTATTGATATAGGCAGAGGCACGATTAAAGATAATTTTCTTGCCGCAATCGTGACTTCTACAGTATATAAAGTACAGGTAGTAAAAGCGAAAAAAGGCAAAGGAGCTTTCCAACGCAAAGCAAAACATAAGGAACAAGAACCTTATTTAATAATCGCTTAAGTTACACTGGTAATATTAAGTGATTATTAAATAGGGTTTTTATCTTATTAGTTAACGTAATAACAACAAAAAAGGAAATATTATGCGTGGAGCAGGTGGAACATCAGGCGGCTTAGGCCAATTTTTTATTGGTTTTATTATGATGTGTGGCGGCTTTTATCTGTTGCTCAATGCTATTTCTGTTTCATCAAACTTTGGTATGGGCGCACGACTCTATGGGTTTTCGGCTTTTGGTGGCAATTACAGTATTACCAGTGGCTTAATTATGATCCCATTTATTTTTGGTGTTGGTATGATTTTCTACAATAGCAAAAACTTTATAGGTTGGTTACTTGCACTGGGTTCGTTAACGGGACTGATTTTTGGTGTTATTTCTACTATCCGATTTAGTTTTAAAAGTATGAGCGCTTTTGATCTAATTGTTATTTTAGTTTTAGCTATGGGTGGTTTAGGTTTGTTTTTACGCTCGCTTAAAAGCATGGACCCTGAGCCAGCCGAAAAATAAATTTTTAGTCTTCATTAAACGTCAATAAATTTATACCACACTCTTGCCAAGTTTGAATTTTTCAATACAAGCTTGGCAAATACAACGTTTACCTTTTTCTTTTGATGGCACACTTTTGATCAAACCAGGTGGCACGGGTTGATCAAAACACCAGCAGCCGTTTTCATTATTCACATCACACAAATTTTGGCTTTCACAGATGGGACACTGCAGAGCTGTTGCATCTGAATTTTTTATTGTCATCTATTAAATCTCATCATTATTTAAGCAGTATTATTGATAAATTATATCTGTTATTTGATCAAATGTTTGTTTAATCGAAGTAGCTTGGGTGCTTTGATGGAAAAAATCGTAGACAAAAAAAGCCGATAACAAGGTTATCGGCGTAGTTAGCTATGAGGAAAGCTAGAATAAAATATTTCAACAAGCGTTCGTGTTTGGGAACAAGAGCATTATAGAGTAACCACTCTAACCTTGTAAAGTAAAATATGTAATTAATTTTCATTTTATGTTGTAAAGTTACAAATAACATATAAAAAAGTCATATTCCCTTCATAAATTAGTCATATTTAACGAGGGTATGTTGTTTTTTATTCATTTTTGATTCAGAAAAACATAAATATGAAAGATAATTTTGTCTTAGTTATACAGAAGAGTAAATTAAACCGAGTTCTGGTTAAATTAGTCGATAAAAAAAAGGACCTCACAAGTGAGATCCAAGCTGTGAAACACCAACATAAAGGGATTCATTATTGGTGTTATAGAATAAGAACGGCTTTTGATCAAAAAACTTTCAATTATTTGTTTTTAACTTTTTCATTCAATTTATTCAAAGCGCAGAGATTAATTTGAAAGACCAACACGGCTAACTTTTTCTTATATGTTTATCAGGATTAACCACATAGCGTTAATGTGCTTGCTCCCAGTTATCACCAACGCCTGCTTCAGCAATTAATGGTACACTTAACTCAACCGCGTTATTCATTAGTTCTACAAGTTTAGCGGTTGTTTCTTCAAGTATATCTTGATGGATTTCAAATATTAATTCATCGTGTACCTGCATGGTCATTACAATGCGTGGATCGTTTTGTTCTGTAATCCATTGAGATACCGCTAACATGGCTTTTTTAATTATATCGGCTGCTGTGCCTTGCATCGGGGCATTAATTGCTGCACGTTCGGCACCCTTTCTTCTCATGGCGTTTTTAGACTTTATTTCAGGTAAATAGAGTCGACGACCAAACAGAGTTTCTACGTAACCTTGCTCAGTTGCTTGTTGTCTAGTGTCTTCCATGTAAGTGGACACATTAGGATAGCGTTCAAAATATTTATCCATGTATTCTTGAGCTTGCGCTCTACCAATATGTAATTGCTTTGCTAAACCAAAAGCTGACATGCCATAGATTAATCCAAAATTAATGGCTTTCGCACTACGACGTTGATCACTGGTAACGTCATCGATAGCAACATCAAATACTTCAGCAGCGGTCGCTTTATGAACATCTTTACCCGCTGAAAATGCGGCAACTAAGCCTGGGTCATCACTTAAGTGCGCCATAATGCGTAATTCAATTTGCGAGTAATCGATGGCGACAATTTTATGATTTTCTGGGGCGATAAAAGCGTGACGAATTTTACGACCTTCTTCAGAGCGAATAGGTATATTTTGTAAATTTGGATCGGTTGATGATAAACGCCCTGTTGCGGTTACTGCTTGATGATAAGACGTATGCACTCGGTTAGTTTTAGGCGAAATAAGTAAAGGTAATTTATCGGTATAAGTCGATTTAAGTTTACTTAAGCCGCGGTGCTCTAAAATAATTTTAGGTAGTGGGTAGTCTAAAGCAAGCTCTTGCAAAACTTCTTCTGCTGTCGATGGTGCACCTTTTGGCGTTTTTTTAATGACAGGAATTTTCAGTTCATTAAATAAAATCTCTTGTAATTGTTTAGGTGAGCTTAAATTAAATGACTTACCAGCCAGATCGTGCGCTTTTATTTCTAGTTCGTCTAAGCGTGCGCCAATTTTAGTGCTTTGTTCGGATAACATGTCGCTGTCTATTAAAACACCATGTTGCTCCATATTAGCTATTACCAAAAGCAAGGGCATTTCAATGTCATTAAAAACGGCAAGCTGTTTTTCTGATTGGGCAAGTTTAGGAAAGATGGCTTGATGTAGTCTTAATGTAATATCAGCATCTTCCGCTGCGTAAGGACCTGCTTGCTCTAAATCGATTTTATTGAAGGTTAACTGTTTAGCGCCTTTTCCAGCAATGTCTTCAAAGTGAACGGTTTTGTAGTCCAAATACTTAAGTGCTAACGCATCCATATTATGTCGAGTGGCGACACTATTGTAGCAATAAGATTCGATCATGGTATCGAAAGCGATATTTTGTAATTTAATTCCATAATGCGATAACACATTCGCATCATATTTAAGATTTTGTCCCAGCTTTTTAATTTGCTTGCTTTCTAATAGGGGCTTTAATTTATCAAGCACCCAGTCTCGATCCAGTTGTTCGGGAGCTCCATCGTAATCATGAGCAACCGGTACATAAGCCGCTTTGCCGGCTTCTATGGAAAATGACAAACCAACTAATTCAGCTTTCATGTAATCGACACTGGTTGTTTCGGTATCAAAAGCGAAGTATTCAGCGGTATTGAGTTTTGACACCCATTGGTTAAAGCTCGACTGATCTAATATAACGTCATATTCTGTGGTTATATTGTTGTCAATAAACGTTTCTTGCTCTGTTTCTGTGTTAGCGGTTTGCACACTATTAGCTTGGCCTGATTGCAAGTCAGTTAATAATCGTTTTAATTCAAATTTTTGATAGAGCTCAGTTAAAGTTTCAACATTGGCTTCATTAGGTTGAAGTTTTTCTGCACTTTGAGTCAGTTCAACATCAAGTTTAATCGTGGCAAGTTGGTAAGATAAAGGGAGTTGAGGTAATGCAGCACGTAAGTTTTCACCCACTTTGCCTTTAACTTTGTCGGCATTTTCCATTACACCTTCTAAAGTTCCATACTCTGTTAACCATTTTACAGCGGTTTTAGGGCCACATTTTTCAACACCTGGGATGTTATCAACTTTATCACCCATTAATGTTAGGTAATCAATTATTTGATCGGGTTTTACGCCAAATTTCTCCAAAACTCCAGCTTCGTCTAACTCAACATTAGTCATGGTATTGATCAAACGTACATGTTGATTAACCAATTGAGCCATGTCTTTATCGCCCGTTGAAATAACGGTTTCAATGCCTAACGCGGTCGCTTGAGCGGCTAAGGTACCAATAACATCATCCGCTTCAACACCAGGGGTAACAATAAGCGGTAATCCCATGGCAGCAATAATATTATGTAAAGGTTCTATTTGTGTGCGCAAATCGTCGGGCATTGGCGGACGGTTCGCTTTATATTCTGGGTATAAATCATTACGAAATGTTTTACCTTTTGCATCGAAAATCGCGATGATATTGCCATTGGGATAGTCTTTTTTAAGACTTTTTATCATATTTAATACACCGGTGATCGCTCCAGTGGGTTGACCATCTGCGGTAGACAATGCTTGTAAATAAGGCACATGATATGCGCGAAATAAATAAGATGATCCGTCGACTAAAATAAGCGGTGATAATGAAGAATTTGGCATGGTAATTTAATGGCTAACAATAAAGTGTGCTAAGAATGCCACATTCAAGGGTTTCACTCTATAGTTGCGTTAAGATAAATCTTTTAATCTGTGGATAACTTTGTTGACAAGCACGAAAAATATCATATCGATTACAGTAAAGGATATAGATGATATGTTTAATGTGTTGATTTTACTGAAAAAAAGGTAGGTAAAAATCCTTTTACAGCACAATATTATTATTTTTATATTTGTGGATAATTTAATTATCACCGTTAGGAAACTTTTGGTTTAAAAATTAAGCAAGTTAAATAACGAGCTAAGAGGTTACCAGAATTTTGCTCCATTACCAGAGAATTATTAAACTATTTTGATAGAAATATGACAGGACGAAAGAACAAAATATTATAAGTAGAAACAACCTGACTTAGCGTGAAATCAACAAAAATATTTCAATTTTTTATTTGACAAAAAAAGTGGCCAAATAAAATTTATGCCTTAATAATATGAAAAATTGTAGCGGAAAATGTACATGAAATATTTCTGCTAATAAAAAATTATTTGTTCAACCCTAGCTTGATAGTTTTTCTTAATTGAAAGAAGAAATAATGAAGCAATAACGAAATATAGCTAAAGAGAAAATACCCGTTGAAATGCTTGTTGCAACAAAGCGACTTTATTGTTTTCTCTAGGTGAATTTTTTGCCACTAAAGATAAGTCAAATTGATAGGTTAATTCACTCGGCTTGATAATTCTGATCAAACCTTTATTCAATTCTTTTTGGATGTAACTTTGTGGCATATATCCTAAATATCGGCCGGATAAAATCATCGCTTTTCGGGTATCAAATTGATAAGCCTTTGCGGCGAGGTTAAGTTTTTTAAGTTGTTCTCGACCTTGGGTATCGATATCAATACCGGGATGAATCGCAGGGGTATCGGCGAGCATATCCGCGGATATTTCTTGATCGACGAGATTAAAAAATGGGTGCTGATTTGAACAGCACAAATATATAGGTTCACTACTGAGGGCTGTGTAATCAAGCCCTTCAATTTGTTGGTAACCGGGAAATATTCCTACATGGGCTTTATCTTTTAGTAGTGATTTTTCGATATCTTGAATAGAATCGCCATCAAGCACTAGATGCAAGTTCGGCGATTTGTCATGAACAATTTGAATAACCTCGGCCAACTTTTTTTGTTTATTAATGCCTAATTGATCGGCACATAAAATTACCAATTCGCCACTTAATTCTTTTCCCAGCGAGCCAACAAACAATGAAAAATCATCTAAAGAGTCGAACATATTAATGGTCGCTTGATAAACCGCCTGACCATCTTCCGTTAATGAAAACCCACCCCTACCTCGCAAACAAAGTTTTAATTTCATGCGTGTTTCAAGGTTAGACATATGCAAACTGATGGTTGATCGCGTGACGCCTAATTCGGTTTCCGCTGCTGCAAAGCCACCATTTTCAACCACGGCTTTAAAAATACGCAATAGTCGTAAATCATATTCGGTGACGGGCTTGGGGATAATTGAATATTTGGCCATACTCTTACTAGCTCGGATTTGTTTATAAAGTTTGATTTAGTCAAACTTTTAGGTTGAATGTTTTATATTTAACCTGAGTTATGAATGGGTTTCAATAGCGTTAAGTAAATTTTGAAGTAATAACTAATCAATAAGGGAAAGTAAGATGCACGGTATTAAAGATAACCAACTGATTAAAAACTTTTCATACATTAATGGCAGTTGGCACCCAAGCTCATCTGAACAGGTGAGTGATATCGAGGTGGTAAATCCTGCAACGAATGAAGTGGTTACTACAGTAAGTAATGCAGGTATTGCTGAAACTGAATTAGCCGTTCAAGCAGCTAAAAACGCGTTTAAAATGTGGTCAGCAAAGTCAGCTAACGAACGTGCAACGTTAATGCGTAATTGGTTTAACTTAATGATGGAAAATCAGGAAGATTTAGGCCGAATTCTAACTTTAGAACAAGGTAAGCCGTTAGCAGAAGCTAAAGGTGAAATTGCTTACGGCGCTGCTTTTATTGAATGGTTTGCCGAAGAAGGTAAACGTGTTTATGGCGATACCATTCCTGCGCCATCAGGCGATAAGCGAATTGTGGTGATCAAACAACCCATCGGCGTAGTTGCCGCTATAACGCCGTGGAATTTCCCTAATGCAATGATTGCCCGTAAAGCGGCAGCAGCGTTAGCGGCAGGTTGTACCTTTGTCGTTCGCCCTGCGACACAAACACCTTTGTCAGCTTTAGCCATGGCTGAACTTGCCGAGCGTGCAGGAATTCCTGCTGGAGTCTTTAACGTTGTTGTTGGCGATGATGCCCGCGGTATGGGTAAAGTGCTAACTGAGCATGAAGATATTGCCAAGTTCACTTTTACCGGCTCTACTCCTGTAGGTAAAGCGTTAATTAGCCAGTGTGCGTCTACGGTTAAAAAGGTATCAATGGAGTTGGGCGGTAACGCACCTTTTATCGTTTTTGATGATGCCGATATTGATGCCGCGATTGCTGGCGCTATGGTGTCTAAATATCGTAACGCAGGACAAACCTGTGTTTGTACCAATCGAATTTTTGTTCAAGAAGGCGTTTTAGCGCAATTTACCGAAAAATTTGTTGCTGCTGTGAGCGAGTTGTCTGTTGGTAACGGCTTAACCGATGGCGTTACTATTGGTCCTATGATCAGCGCTAGTGCAGTGAAAGATGTTGCTAAATTAGTTGAAGACTCTATTGCCGCTGGCGCAAAAGTGGCGTTAGGGGGCAAGCAAGGTGAAAACGAGAACTTCTATCTTCCTACAATTTTAACTGGCGTGACGAATGATATGCCAGCGGCAAGTAACGAAATATTTGGTCCTATTTCTCCCATTATCTCTTTTAAGGATGAAACTGAAGTTGTCGCTATGGCAAATGACACCGAATATGGTTTAGCCGCTTATTTTTATTCTCGTGACATCGGCCGTATTTGGCGAGTCGCTGAAGGTTTAGAGTATGGCATGGTGGGGATTAACGAAGGATTAATTTCTAATGCTGCCGCGCCATTTGGCGGTGTTAAACAGTCGGGTAACGGCAGAGAAGGCTCTAAATATGGTTTAGACGACTTTTTAGAAATCAAGTACTTATGTATGGGCGGTTTAGATAAATAAGAACAAATAATGATATTAGGCGCTTCATCAGTTCAGTTTAAGCGGGGGTATCCATTTACGCTGCATTGATGAAGAGCCAATTCTTACATCAACCACTTATTACAACGACATTAACGGTAATAAAGTACTGACATAAATGTACTGACATAAATTTTATAGGTAAAGAAAATGACACAATCAACTAATGCACAACTACAAGCACGTAAAACTAAAGTGATCGCACGTGGGCAAGGTAATGTTTATCCTGTGTATGCTGAGCATGCAAAAAATGCGGAATTATGGGACGTGGAAGGCAATCGATTTATCGACTTTGGTACAGGTATTGCCGTGTGTAATACTGGTCACAGCCACCCTAAAGTTGTTGCTGCAGTAAAAGCACAAGTTGATAAGTTTAGTCACACTTGCGTCATGGTTAATCCTTATGAAGTCGCTGTT
The DNA here is from genome assembly GCF_057543495.1 of Colwellia sp. SU-HH01217. NCBI lineage: Bacteria > Pseudomonadati > Pseudomonadota > Gammaproteobacteria > Alteromonadales > Colwelliaceae > Colwellia > Colwellia sp. SU-HH01217. The sequence continues at coordinate 20,340 of NZ_BAAJLX010000014.1, forward strand.
GAATTAGCTGAAAAATTAACAGAGCTTGCACCTGGCGAGAGTGATAAAAAAGCTATATTTGTTTCTACTGGCGCTGAAGCAGTTGAAAACTGTGTAAAAATTGCTCGCGCTCATACAGGACGACGTGGTGTTATTGCTTTTAATGGCGGATTTCACGGACGCACTAATTTAACGATGGCGCTAACGGGTAAAATTACCCCTTATAAGAATTTATTTGGTCCATTTCCGGGAGATATCTTTCATGCCCCATTTCCCATTGAGCAACATGGTATTTCAGTAAAAGACTCAATTACAGCAGTACAAAATTTATTTAAAGTGGATATAGCACCAACCGATGTAGCAGCTATTATTGTAGAGCCTGTTCAAGGTGAAGGTGGATTTTATGCAGCACCTACTGAGTTTTTACAAGCGCTTAGAGCGATATGCGATGAACATGGCATTGTGTTAATTGCCGATGAAATTCAAACAGGTTTTGGCCGCACAGGCAAAATGTTCAGCTTTGAGCATTCAGGTGTCGAAGCCGACATTATGACGATGGCGAAAGGTATTGCTGGTGGTTTTCCAATTTCAGCGGTTGTGGGTAAAAGTGACATTATGGATGCGCCATTGCCTGGTGGTTTAGGCGGAACTTATGGCGGTTCACCTGTTGCTTGTGCTGCAGCACTTGCAGTATTAGAAGTGATTGAAGAAGAAAATTTAATTGAACGATCCAACCAAATTGGCGCATTATTTAATGAACGTTTAACGGCATTGCAAAGCCAATACCCGCAACTTATTTCTGATGTTCGTAATCAAGGTTCTATGATTGCGATTGAACTAATGAAAGATGGAGATGTGGAAAGTGCGAATACTGAGCTTACTCAAGCCATTATTGGTAAAGCTGCAGAATATGGCTTAATTTTATTAGCTTGTGGCTTTTACGGTAATGTCATTCGATTTTTACCTGCACTCACTATTAGTAATGAAATTGCCAATGAAGGTTTAGACGCTTTTGAAAAGCTATTTGCCAATATTGCTAATTAACCTGAGCTCGGCTTAACAAATATTTCTCTAGCAGCTATTTTTCCTTACTTCTTCGTTAAATTTCTTGCAATAGGCCAGCTATTGACGCGAAATTTGCCTTGAATTAAGAAAAACTATCGAGCTAGAGTGGAGTAAAATAATTATTTAACTATTTTTCAAACTGTTAACCATCTCTTAAACCGAGTTCAGGTTAATTAACAGTACGTAAAAGTTTTGCTCGTTCCGCTGCTTTATCGCGGTCCATTGTTTCATTAGAAGCAATCGCCAATATGAATTTTAAATACGTCCCCTATCATGGTCTTAATTTATTCTATTGGCGGAGCCTTTCCATTGCTATTTGTTTGTATTCTTCCCCTTTTTTAGCTGTCTTTTTAGCTGTCTTTTTAGCTAGGATGTACATCAGCTGATGTCGTTGATTTTTTGTTCTTACCAAGTTCTCTTTAGTGAGAAAATTTCAATAAACTTAATGTAAAATCATCTAAAAATAATTGTTAGAGAAACATTGTTAAGCCGAGCTCAGGTTAGATAATTAAATTTAGTCTATAGTTAAAGTATGTCGTTTAGTGCTTGAAGGTATTATGTTTTTTAGACTGTTTAAATGTAGCGTCCTACCTTATTTGTTCATTTTATCTATGGGCAGTTCCTCTTCGTTTGCCGCTGAACAGCGAAATGGTTATTCGCTCGATTTTGAGGCATTACTCAACATGCCAGTGACGACCGCATCACGACAAGAAGAAAGCCTAGATGAAAGTCCCGCACTCATAGAAATTATTACTCAAGACGATATTAAACGCCGTGGCTATAAAGATTTGAGTTATTTACTCGATGACATTGCTGGTGTACAGCTCACCCGCACTTTTGGTGATAGCTATTTTAACGCTTTATGGCGGGGTGTTCGTCAGACGGCAGGAAGCGCTTATTTAATTTTAATTGATGGTATTAAGTTTAATCATTTGTACAGCAATGAAGCGGAAATTATGGCGGCATTTCCTTTATCTAATATCAAGCATGTTGAGGTCTTGTATGGTCCGGCTTCTGTTGCTTATGGGGGGGATGCTGTTGTAGGTATTATTAACGTAATTACCAATAAAGATGAAAAACAAGGCCAAGCCTTTTTACAGGTCGGTAATAACAATAGTGAGGTAATCGATTTTTCTAGCTTTATTAAAGGGCAGCGCTTTCAACTGAGGTTTAGTGGGCGTTTTGATAAAGGTGATCTGGATATGTCTAATGCAAAAAACTATCGATGGACAGATCCTACTCTACTCGAAAACTCAGCCATTTGGGGAGGCTTTGCTGCCACTTATGGTGATGCAAGATCTCAGCACAGTAATAAATCGCTCGCCTTCAGTTTGTTTAATGAACACACTGAAGTTACTCTGCAATATCATGAGCTTGGTACAGGCTATGGCTTAGAGTATACCTTTGATCATGCTTTACCTGATGCTGGCTTATGGACAGAAAATGAGCACTCAGTTCATTGGAAGCAAATGATTGAATTGAGTGATGACCTGCAAGTGAATACCTTACTTCGGTATCGCAGTAGCAACATTGATAAAGAGTCTTTTTTTATTGAGGGATATTTAACTGTAGATCCTGCTACAGGCGTTAATCAGCGATTGCTTGATGCCAGTTATTGGGAGTCAACAAACTACAGTTGGGTAGGCTCAGCGGAACTTGTCTGGCAAGCGACACCTCAGTTAAATTTATTAGTTGGGGCTGAATATGAAGATAAAAACTTACAAAAAGCCTATAACATTAATTATGGGCCGAGCTTAGCACCAGAGTTTGTTGATACAAATTATGCATTGCCTTCTCCTCCTGTTGAAGATTCGGTCCCTAATAATAGAGTAAGCACTAACCAACAGGCCTTATACTTGTTATCTCAATATCAATTAAGTGATACGTTAGATCCTTTACAGCAACATATTCATTTTGGCGTTCGAAATGACAATCATGCGATATTTGGCCGAGAAACAAGTATTAGAACAGGCTATGTTGGTCAATGGTACAACACAACGTTTAAAGCATTTTATGGCCAAGCCTATCAAGAGCCTTCTGCCAGACTTTTATATGGAGGTTGGCAGGGAGCTGCAAGCAACCCAGAAATACAGCCCAGAAATACTGAGACGATTGAAGTTAATATTAACTATCAAGTGAACACCATCTTACTGTCAGCCAACTATTTTGAAATGCGCAGTAAAAATATATTTAACACAACAGAAAGTGCTACAATTAACAGCGGTAAAGGGCTTGCAAAGGGAGGAGATGTTCGGATTAAATATCAGAATCAAGCTGACTTTATTGATAACTTTTTGTTGTGGGGCACATTATCTTGGTTAAATGCGACAGAACAGTACTACCATGAACAACAGCAATTAGCGTGGGATAAAGTGGGGGATTTAACAGATTTTACTTTTCACGCAGGCGCATACTTTACGTTTAATCAACATTGGCAGTTCAATATTCGAGGCCGCTATTATGGTGATCGAACTACTGTTAGCACCAATGAAGTTAATGAAATTGAAAGTTACGTGAGTCTTGATGCTAATTTAATTTACCAACCTGCCGCCATAGAGCAACTTAAAATTGCTATGGATGTTACTAATTTATTAAACGAAGATTATTTTCATCCAGGGGTAAGAAGCGCTTCGGCGAGTGAAAGTAATATGGGTGACTTAGATGCCAATGGTGTGTGGATTGGCAGTAATAGCTTTTATAATGCAAAAATCCCACAACCGGGAAGGGAAATTAGGTTAACGCTTTATTGGCAATTTAATTAACAGACGTTGCTTAAATCGCTCAATAGTTAACCTGAACTCGGTTTAAGAGATGGTTAACAGTTTGAAAAATAGGTAAATAATTATTTTACTCCACTCTAGCTTGATAGCTTTTCTTAATTCAAGGCTTATTGTTACTGTACTAATTGCCCCAAGGGTTTGCTGGGCTACTATTGCGAGCACGTGCTTTTTTAGCTCGTTTTTGTCTTAATTGTTCTGCGTCTTCTATGCTTAACTCTGCGGGCTCACCTACTTTGTGGTGAGCAGGGACGATGCGATCTCTTGGTGGCAAAAGAAACTGTTCATCATCAGCGCGTGGTAAGTTTTTATATTGGTACATATAAAAGCCTTCAACCTTTTCTTGTGCCCATGCTGTTTTTCTTAAGAACTTTAAACTTGAGGCCATGCTTACATTAGTTTTAAAGCAATTAAGGTTGAGGTACGCATAAAGGATTTCCCAACCATAATAGTCAACTAATTCATCTAATACCTGCTCTAATTTAACGCCATGTAGTGGGTTATTTTCGTAGATGTTGTCTGAGCTCATAAAAGTCCTGCATTGTTTGTTGAACGGTGATTATAGATTGATATTCTTTGTTGGTTTTCTTCACTAATTATAAGTTTTTGGTATTTTTTTGGTGTTTTTTGGGTCTTAAAGAGGAGTAGAACACATACTTATTTAAAGTATGTGTTCTCTTGTTTTACCGAATTAATCTAAAGTTAATAGATATTTGATTAATCGTTTATAGTCGTTTTCAAAATCATTTTTATCAAGTTCTTTCATATTGATTAAGTATTTTTCGTTAACAACAATAGTCGGCACTGATTTTAGTACACGCTTACGTGTTAATTCATCTTGATGCTTTTTCATTTTCTTAGCTTGGCTATTAACGGTAAAGCTAGACATTAATTTGTCAAATTTGTCACCATCCACACCATTTAAGACGAAGATATTACGGATATCTTTTTCTGATGAGATTATTGCACGTTGAACTTGAATGTAACTAAAAAGCGCATTTACCAATTTCTTTTCCATTTTTAATTGTTGAGCAACAACAATGGCTTTAGATAACATAAACTGTATTTCTGGTGAAGCGGCACGTAAAAAATCTACGTGATTACGTTCAAATTTTGTTTTACTCGGTAATTCTTTTTTTACTTGTTCCATAAACGGTTCGAACTTGAAACAATGTGGACAATAAAAAGAGAAGTATTCTCTTACTTCAGATTTGCTCGAAGCTGTTTCACTAATTTGCGTGTATTGCTTACCTTCTTTGTAATTCGCTGCATTGGCGGTTAATGGCAAAGCAAGTGCTAAGCTTAGAGTGAACAATAAGGTGGTCATTTTTTTTATCATTATTTAATTCCTATAGATAACCAACATATGCCGGTTATAAAATCTGTTAAGTGGGTATTAAGGTTAATGGTGGTTGCTGTAAAGCAGACATCTGCTCTTTTAACATTAATATTTGCTGCTCCCAATATTTGTCACTTTCAAACCAAGGAAAGTTACGCGGAAAAGCAGGGTCTTGCCAACGTTTACATAACCAAGCCATATAATTTACCACACGCATGGTTCGTAATGATTCTATCAAAACTAATTGGTTATTTTCAAATGTAAAGAACTCTTCATAGCCCGATAAAATGGTATCTAATTGTAACAATTGTTGTTGTCTATCGCCCGACAGCATCATCCATAAATCTTGAATAGCGGGCCCCGTACGGCAGTCATCTAAATCAACAAAGTGCGGACCTTCACCTTCGCGCCATAAAATATTACCTGCATGACAGTCACCATGGAGGCGTATTTGCGTTTTAGGTTGATATTGTTTTGCTGCTTCGTTGATCACTAAATCAAGAATAGTAAAAAAAGCACTTTTTATCTGTGAAGGTACAAAACCAGACTCAGCAATGACTTCTTTTGCTTGGTAAAGCATTTCATCAACGGTAAAGCTTGGGCGATAGACAAAAGGTGATTTTGCACCAACGGCATGCATTCGACCAACAAAACGGCCCATCCACTCCAATTGATCTAAATTATCCACTTCAAAAATTCTGCCACCCCGACAAGGATACACAGCAAATTGATAACCCTCATAGGTAAATAAACTGTCATTATCAATTTTAAGCGGTGCGATCACCGGAATTTCTTGTTGAGCTAATTCAAAGCCAAACGTATGCTCTTCTTTTAATTGTGCATCACTCCAACGTTGTGGACGGTAAAATTTAGTGACAAAGCGCTCCATGTGCTCATTATGAAACTGATACACTCGATTTTCATAGCTGTTTAAAGCAAGCAGGCCACTATCAACGTTAAAGCCAACGGACTCTAAGCCATCAATAATTAGATCGGGGGTCAGTGAAGTGAAATCAAATACTGACATTAGCGCTTCTTAAAAAATCGACTTTGCTGTTCATATACCACATCGTCATCAGGGGATATTTGTTCAACTACAAAGGTAATTTTTGTCATTAACGTTTCTAAATCATACGGATCAACCGCTAGGCTTATTGCAATAGTGGATACATCTGCCGCTTTAACGGTTATTTCTTGTTCGCCAATCCATTTAACTTGGTCAATTCCTTTAACTGATAAGCGATATACGTTATCGGTTTGTGATTTATTTAACACTTTTAATGTGTAAACATTTTCAATTTCACCGTTAAAGTTTTCACGCACAAGCTCATTACGATCGCGAATAATATCAAGTGCAACCGGCACTCTGTTGACAATTTCCATCAGTAGTAAACTAGACATCACGATTAGAACAATGGCATAACCAATTAATTTCGCACGAACTAAATGAACCTTCTTTCCTTTTAATTCGTGTTCGGTGGTATAACGAATTAAGCCCTTAGGGTAATTCATTTTTTCCATAACACCATCGCAGGCATCAATACATGCACCACAATTAATACACTCGTATTGCAAACCGTTGCGAATATCTATGCCTGTTGGACAAACCTGTACACATAAGCTGCAATCTATACAGTCACCAAGACCTAACGCTTTATGATCTTGTTTACGGCTGCGACCACCTCTTGCCTCGCCGCGGTTATAATCATATGAAACGGTGACTGTGTCTTTATCAAACATCGCTGACTGAAAACGTGCATAGGGACACATGTGCAAACACATAATTTCTCGCATCCAACCTGCATTTCCGTATGTACACAAAGCAAAAAACCATACCGTACAGGCAGCTGCTAAAGAGGCATTAAAGGTGAAAAAGTCGCTAAACAGGGTTTGCATTGGCACAAAATAACCGACAAACGTTAAGCCTGTTAGTACCGAGAAAAACATCCAACAAGTGTGTTTTAAAGATTTTCGCCAGAATTTATTAAAATCTAATTTTTGGCTATCCAGCTTCTTTCTTTGATTAGCTGTACCTTCAATTTTCTCTTCAAACCAAATGAAAATAAAAGTCCACACGGTTTGTGGGCATAAATAGCCACACCAAACCCGACCCAGAAAGGTGGTGACAAAAAACAGGACAAAAGCACTTAAAATAAAGAGCCAAGCAAGTAATGTTAAATCTTGAGGCCATAAAGTAAGACCCCAAAGGTAAAAGCGTTGATCGACGATATCAAAAAGAATGGCTTGATGATCGTTGTACTGCAGCCATGGTAGTACGGCAAAAAGAGTTAAAAATACAAAGTTCATTCGTTGGCGGAAGCGCTGAAAAAAACCTTTTACTTTTCTTACATAAATTTGGTCCCTAGGCTTGTATTGTTCCACGCCTTTATTGGGCTGATGAATTTTTATATTTTTAACTGGGATACGCGTTGATTGATTGGCTTGATTGTCGTCTGTTTTCACAGTAAATCCTTGGTAACAGAAAAAAGTAAGCGTTGAGTTATGAACGACATAGTCTAGTTTCTTGATTAAAAATTGATTATCCTATGCCTACCGTTTGATTATACGACATACTATGAAAAAATTATTGATCTTAATCGTAGGATTCGCATTATTTTTGCACTTTTATCCTCAGCCTGAACTAGAAGAGTGGTACAACGGACTAAAATCTGATGCATTAGATGGGTTTTCAGACACATTTGACACTGAAGCAAGACTCAAAACAGATGTGATTTTAATTGATTTAAAAGAAGAAATGAAATTATTTACCCCTAAAGAGCGTAAGCAGTTAGAAGATATTGCGGACTCACGTCGCTCGGTTAAAGCATTTTATACTGACTATTGTTTAGTGAATAAACGAGAATTTAAAATGCGTGCGGGCGTGCAAAAGGCAATTTGTAAAACAATTTCTAAACACACCAGACTTTTATAAATAACAGTTTGCATCTTAACCCTGTTGTTGAGATGCATAACTGGTTTTCGTTTAATTTATCGTTAAGCCGATAATTGATTTAATATTTTGGCGAAAGCATTTTCAACGATAACTTCACTGTTATGTTGACCAGCCAAAATCACCCAATGTCCATTAACCATCACATCTTTAACCGGATTCTTTTGACTGGCAAAAATAACACTGTCTAATAAGTGCTGCTTACTGTGTGCGAATAGACGGGTTTGATTATCATCGAGTACGACTAAGTCGGCTTGCTTACCTACGGCTAATTCACCTGTATTGCTGTTGGTACTTTGCGCGCCGCCTAGTGCTGCTTTTTTCCATAAATTAGCACCAACTGACAACTCTTGATTAGAAGCAAGAATTGCCCGTTGTTGTTTAATTAATCGTTGGGCATATTCCAACCAGCGTAATTCTTCAATAGGGTTCACTGATATATGACTGTCTGATCCAATGGCAAAGGTGCCGTTTTGCGCTAAAAATTCGGTAGTGGGGAAAATACCATCACCTAAATTAGCTTCTGTGGTTGGACATATTCCCGCAACAGCTTGGCGATTAATAATGCCTTGGCGTTCTTCTTTATCGATATGTGTTGCATGAATTAAACACCAATTGGCGTCTAACTCCATGTTGTCGAGTAACCATTGCACAGGGCGCTTGCCAAAATGCGCAAGACAATCGTCTACTTCTTTTTGTTGTTCAGCAATATGAATATGAATTGGTGCCTTTGCATCTAAGTTACGGACATGACTGACAGCTTGTTGCAGTGACACTTTATCAACAGCTCTTAATGAATGAGGCGCAATGCCAACGTTACTATTGTCATAATGCTCACTCAGTTTAAAACAATCACTTACTAATTCATTAAATTGCTTGGTCGAGTTAATAAATCGCTTTTGCCCGTCATTTGGGGCTTGTGAGCCAAAACCACTAAACTGATAAAGTACCGGCAGCATAGTTAAACCTATACCAGAGGTTTTTGCTGCATTGAAAAGCGCTTTAGCCATTGCCGAAAGTGAAGCGTGGTTGTCGCCATTAATATCGTGATGTAAATAATGAAACTCGGCGACACGAGTGTAGCCCATTTTGAGCATTTCTATATACAGTTGGCTAGCAATAACTTCAGCATTTTCTGTTGTTAACTGTGCTAAAAACTTATACATAATTTTTCGCCAAGTCCAAAAGCTATCTTGGCCTTCGCTGCCTTGCTCACTAAACCCTGCAAATGCTCGTTGAAAGGCATGAGAATGACAATTTATCATGCCTGGTATTATCGTGCCTGCTACTTTTTCTGCGCCTTCAATGTAGCCAGACTCAATTGCTTTTATTTGGCCACCAGTAATAGTTAAGGTTTTATCTGTTGCCCAGCCAGTTGCTAATAATATGTTTTGAGCATGTATTTTTTTATCAATATTCATCATTAATCCTAATTCGTCGCCTTGGCATAATTAAGTAAACAACTCACCAGATCTTTTAGTTTAGGTTTTACCTGTGCTGCGAGTGCTTCATTGTATTCATTAGTTGGCTCATTCATGTACGTACGCTGAGATAACTCTAGTTGAATTGCATGAATATTATTAGCGGGTTGCCCGTAATTTCGGGTAATAAATCCACCTTTGAAGCGACCATTCGTCACTTGACTGTAGGGCGAATAATCTATTTGCTCAATAGCTTCAGTTAAAGCACTAGCACAGCTAGTATTGTTATTTGTGCCAAAGTTAAAATCGGGCAATTGCCCTTCAAAAAAGCGCGGGACGTGTGACAAAATAGAGTGCGCTTCTAAAAGTACAGCATGGCCAAAATTTGCTTTAATTTCTGCTAAAGTGCTTTGTATTGTATTGTGATAAGGTTGCCAATATAAGCGTATTCGTCGCTGTATTTCTTGTTGACTCGGTTCCTTACCCTCTAGATATAACGGCGTTAAATCAAATGCAGATGTTGGACAAAGCTCTGTAGAGTTTTGACCGGGATATAAATCTTCGCCATGAGGCTCTCTATTTAAATCAATAACATAGCGATTATATTTAGGGATTAAAATATACGCACCTAAGGCTTGAGCAAAGTCATATAGTCTATCCTTGTACCAGTCGGTGTCGGCCACTTTCTTGGCTGAATCTGTCATGGTTAATGCGATATCATCAGGTATAGCTTGGCCATTGTGTGGCATACTAATTAATAAAGGAGCGGTGCCTTTAATTAAGGTATAGCTTGTCGACATGCGTTTTATTCTCCGTTTGCATAAATTGTATATACAACTTGTGCGGTAATTTACCATGTCCTTAGGTGTAGGTGCAACTGATGTTATTTGCAATATTATGTAACGCGAGGTTAGCGAATCATCATGAGTGTGTTATACATAAGAATCACTTTTTATTTATGTCTTTATCTATTAACCTTTTACGTAAATAAGCATGGGAGACATTAACTAATCAAAGAATCAAATATTCAGGAACAAGTTGCGATAGTTTATCAACAAGCGAGTTATTTATTGTTGATGCTGTTGTTGCTGTGTTTATTACTTTTTTGGCTTTATTATCGAAAATCGCTGCGCAGAAAAATTGAACAAGAAAAAATCGAAAAAGCGTTAAAAACAGCTGAAGCTGAAAAAGTGGCAGCGGAGAAGTCAGCTCAAGCAAAAACCAGTTTTTTAGCGCGCATGAGTCATGAAATTAGAACGCCCATGAATGGTGTTTTTGGCATGGCTGAGGCTTTATCTTTCACCGAACTTGATGATAATCAAAAGGAAATGTTAACCACCCTGCAAGGTTCAGCAAGTAATTTATTAGCGTTGCTAAATGATGTACTCGATTTTTCAAAAATGGATGCAGGAAAATTAACCTTAGAGTTAATGCCCGTTAATTTTCATGAGTTAACTCAAAATATTATTAATGGTTTTTCTCACCCCGACAAAGATAAATTTATCGTTTTCAATTTAAAAATAGATAAAAAAATAACGCACAATTATTTTACTGATCCAACAAGATTAACCCAAGTATTTAATAACTTAATCAGTAACTCGGTCAAATTTACTGAAGAGGGAAATATTACTCTTGCTATTAAATTACTAGAAAGCAAATCTGTTGATGGCCTCACTTACGATACTTTGAAACTCTCAGTGGCTGATACCGGAATTGGTATAGCGCCCAATAAACAAGCGTTATTATTTACGCCTTTTATACAGGCAGACAGTGAAGTTACCCGAAAATATGGTGGTACAGGGCTAGGGTTAAGTATTTGCCAAGAAATAATTCATGCAATGGGGGGCAATATTAACTTAGAGTCTACTGAACATATCGGTAGCACTTTTCATTTTACTTTAACCTTTAAGCAAGCTAATCGCGAAAAAAATAATGATGAACGACTGCAAAGTGAATGTGAATTAGATCAAACAGATTCAGATGATTTTAAGCAATTAAAAGTGTTAATTGCTGAAGATAACTTAGTCAATATTATGGTGCTTAATGCACAACTTGCTCGAATAAATATTGAAGCTGACGTTGCTAATGATGGTGCCCAAGCCTTAACAATGCATGAAAAAACGCCTTACGATATTATTATTTCTGATTGTCATATGCCGATAGTTGACGGCTTTGAGCTTGCCAATAAATTATCAAAAAATAAAAATAGTCAACCATTATGGCTAATCGCTATTACCGCCGATGCTTTAAGTGGAAGTGCTGAAAAGTGTCTTGAAGCTGGTTTTGATGACTATATTGCTAAGCCATGTTCACAGGAAATTATCACTAATAAATTAAATTGGGCTTATCGACAATTAAAGTTACAAAAAGACCTTAATTTATTGCCTCCTGATAGTAATAATTATCAATTATTTGATCTAGATGCTTTATTAAAAGTGAATCATTCTGATCTTATATTGTCTAGCAACATAGCTCAGTTGTTTATCGATAATTGGCAACAAGATAGAGTAGCGCTACAAATTGCATTGTCGAACACCGACTTTGATACCGTATACGCGCAAACACATAAAATTAGAGGCAGTGTCCGTTATTTGTGCTTTCAACAGCTAGACACTTTAGCGCAACAAGTAGAACATCATGCGATGACAAAAAATAGCAAAGAAATTGAAGGCTTTGCTTTAGCCTTTATCGGACAACTTGAACAACTAGTAGGTGAAATTAATCATTGGCTTACCCAAATTAAGTAAATGATTGAGCAATAACAAGCAATTAAATTTAACTCAATAGAAAAGGAGTACACTATGTTTACCAATAAAGAAGGCAGTACTATACCAAGCGTATCTTTTCCAATGCGTGAGAATGATGAATGGACGACACGCACCTCAAACGAAATTTTCTCAAATAAAACCGTTGTAGTTTTTTCATTGCCGGGGGCTTTTACACCCACATGCTCATCAGCTCATTTACCACGTTACAGTGAGTTAGCGTCAACATTTTTTGCCAACGGTGTTGATGAAATCATCTGTATGTCAGTTAATGATACTTTTGTTATGAATGCTTGGGCAGCAGATCAACAAACAGAAAATGTCAGCTTAATTCCTGATGGAAACGGAGAGTTTACTGACGCAATGGGCTTATTAGTTGATAAAAAAGACTTAGGGTTTGGTAAAAGAAGTTGGCGATATGCCATGTTAGTGAAAGATGGCGTTATTGATAAAATGTTTATTGAGCCGAATAAGCCTGGCGACCCATTTGAAGTTTCAGATGCTGATACCATGCTAGATTATATTAACCCTAACGCAGAAAAGCCTGAACCGATCACCATATTAACGAAACCTGGCTGTCAATTTTGTGCTAAAGCTAAAGCATTGTTGAAGAAAAAAGGTTTAGCTTTTGAAGAGCTTACCTTGGGGCATGGTCTTAATGGTATTGCTTTTAGAGCATTAACCAATGCAGACACTTACCCGCAAACATTTGTTGGGGGCAAACTTATTGGCGATAGTGAAGCATTAGCCGAGTACCTTAGCTAATATGCTATTATTGAGCTAGCAGAGCATGAATTAATGCTCTGCTTTTAGCTTAGCTAAAGCTATACTAGGCTCATCACTCTTCTTTGAAATCTCTTTAAGCATGAACACACAACCTTTCAACCCGTTACATGGTGTAACGTTAAAAACCATCGTAACCGAATTAGAAGAATATTTTGGTTTTGATGAGCTAGGACAAATGATTAACATTCGCTGTTTTACTCATGATCCTAGTATTAAATCTAGTTTGAAATTTTTAAGGAAAAACCCGTGGGCACGCGAAAAAGTAGAAGCGTTATACATTAAAAGTAAACACCTTTTTAACAACGAGCAATAACACTCACTTATCAGTTATTTGGTTACATGAGAAAACCGAATGGCATTATATATACCATTGTGCTCTAAATTTACTGTAACAAAAGCTAGTAAAAATAGTCAGAATTTATAATGATGTAGGTTAACTATCATTTAACGTTCATTTCTAATGTCAACAATCAATCATTACACCTTAACTTGGCAATGTCCTGACTCATCAGGTGTTTTAGCGAAAATTGCTCAATGTTTATTTATTCATGGGGCTTTTATCACAGAAACCGCGCAATATAGCGATCCTGATACCCATATGTTTTTTTCACGTGTTGCATTTGATGACCGTAATTTAACGGTAACTATTGAAGAGTTTAAGCAAGCGCTTGAAAGCTTAGCGCAACCGCTACAAATGCAATACCAACTGCATAATAAAAACAAACCGATGAATGTGGTTATTGCAGTGTCAAAAGATGATCATTGTTTGGTGTCTTTATTAACAAAATGCAAAGCAGGGGTTTTGCCCGTTAATATTACTGCTGTTATTTCAAATCATACCGATTGCCAGGCGTTAGCTCAATGGCACAATATACCGTTTCATCATTTACCAATAGACAAGACAAACAAGCCACAACAAGAAGCGCAAATACTTGAGGTGATCAAAAACACCAATGCTGAATTGTTAGTGTTAGCTCGGTATATGCAAATATTGTCTGATGAAATGTGCACTAAACTGTCTGGACATGCGATTAATATCCATCATTCATTTTTGCCAAGTTTTAAAGGGGCAAAGCCTTACCATCAAGCACATACACGAGGTGTAAAGGTTATTGGAGCAACGGCGCATTATGTTACTGCAGACTTAGATGAAGGACCGATTATTGTTCAGGAAGTTAAACCGATTAATCATACCTTCACCGTTGAACAAATGAAGCATATTGGTCACGATTTAGAAGCTGTTGCTTTATGTCATGCGGTACAAGCTCATGCTGAACATCGTGTTTGTTTAAATGGTTGCCGAACGGTTATTCTTTAATAAGGGTTTAGTGGATATTCTCTTGGTGCTGTAAAAATGTAAATACAGGCGTATTTAAATTCTGCCATATGCGGTGTTATCAATTGCTGCGAAAATTAGCGACTCGACTATGCTTTATGATAAAAATTGACTATCAACACAATTTTAATTAAGTGGTAGAGCATTATGATCAATATTGAAAAAATTCATCACGTCGCTTATCGATGTAAAGACGCCAAAGAAACAACTTTATGGTATGAAGATAAACTAAACATGAAGTTAGTGTTAGCGATTGCTGAAGATGAAGTTCCTTCAACCAAAGCGCCTGATCCATACATGCATATATTTTTAGACGCAGGCAACGAAAACGTTTTAGCATTTTTTGAAATACCTAACTCTCCAGAAATGGGCAGAGACAACAACACACCTGAGTGGGTTCAGCATTTAGCCCTACGGGTTGAGAGTGTCGACGCATTGGTTAAAGCAAAAGAAACTTTACAAAGTAAAGGCGTTGATGTGTTAGGCCCTGTTAATCATGGTGTGTTTAAGTCGATTTACTTCTTTGATCCCAATGGTCATCGCTTAGAGTTAGCCGCTAATACTGGTACCCCAGAACAATTTAACCAGTTAAACCAAGTGGCACATGACATGATTGATGAATGGGCAAAAACAAAACGTGCACCTCGTCACGCAGCATGGTTACATGAATAAGCATGACTAAGAAAAAAGACAATTAAAGCGGTAAGCGGTTAATCATTATCGCTTTATTTGACTTAGTAGTGCTTGTGGTATCATAAGGCTGTAATCTATGGCATGAATAACGTAAAATAGCCTCAATGTTTTAATTATCGATTAACAATTGCTATGTCTCGTTCAAAAAAATCTAGAAAACCTGGTGTTGGTTCAAGTGGTGCAATAAAAAGTACCGTTAAAACCCCTGCTCCCGTTCCTGACAAAAAAGTAAAAAAGCTTAAAGGAAAACCCGCAGGTAACCGACAAAATGAAGCGAAACCTGTCGTTAAGCAGCAGCAATCTACAGCCAAAAAAGATCCACGTATTGGTAGTAAAACCCCTATCGCATTGGGTAAGCCAATAAACAAAAAACCTGTTGTGGTAAAAGCTAAACCAGCAACGCCATCTGTAGCACCTATTCGTACCATAGAGCCAGAGAACCTCATTGATACTGATGCGCTAATGCAAGCATTAGCAGACATAGAGCAAGACCAACGCTTACTTAATATTTTAGCTAAACAAGATGATGAGATTGAGCTTACAGAGAGCGAAGTAGACTTTTTTAATGAGCAGATGGACAAACATCAAAATATTCGTGAGCAATTAGGTTTAGATGATGAAGATGAAGAAGACGAGCATGAATCTTCTAGCGCTAAGGTAACCGAAGACGATTTGTGGGATAAATTTGATAACAGTGATTTATCAAAGTTTGAATAACCAAGATACTGCTACTCGAACAACTGTTAGGTGTTAATTGATGACTAATTTTTGGCTAATCACTATTATTGTTGGCGTTATAATTATTGTGGCACTTGCCATCTACGCAACTAAGTTACTTAAGCAGGTAAAAGCGCAAACATTAGCGCAACAGCAAGCTAAACAAGCACAACAACATGCATTACACGCTCACGATAAAAAAGTGCTCGACTCGGTCGTTATTATTGTTCGGGCTATGAAAGAAGAGCAGTGCGATTTTTCTGAAGGCTGTTGGCGTTTAAGCGTATTATTAGACTCGTTGAAAACTAGCAAGGAACTTGAGCAACAATTCCCTGCTATTTTTGAATTGTACAATCGAATTAAAACGCTAAGTATTCTTGATTCTCGTAAGGCGCTTGCTAAAAAAGAACGGATGAAAGAAGATTTACAACGCATGAAAGCTGAAGCAGAACTTCACCCTAAAATAGTGACAGATCTTGATTTACTTCATCAATATGCCCGTGAGCGTATTAGTGTTTTAACGGTATAAGCTTGCGCTCGATCAAGATCGAGTAAAAATGTAATAAGTATAATATGAGCAGAATTTAGATCACTGCTCATTTGAGGTACTTAGTTATGCAAGCCAACCAATTTTTCGATCCTCAATTACTTTCAAAATATAATACTAGTGGTCCAAGATATACCTCTTACCCTACCGCACTAGAATTTCACGACCAATTCCTCGAAGAAGATTTTATCCAAGCCGTTCAGGACTCGCCAAACCGCGAACTTTCGTTATATGTTCATATACCTTTTTGCCATAGCCTTTGTTATTACTGCGGTTGTAATAAAGTGATCACTCGCCATCGCGATAAAGCCGATACATATTTAGAATATCTGGCTGAAGAAATAAGTGCTCGAGCAGAATTTTTTACTGAATATACGGTTAAACAACTTCACTGGGGAGGAGGTACACCGAGTTTTTTAACACACCCTCAAATTACTAAACTCGTGTCTTTACTAAAAGAGAAATTTAACTTTGCTGATCAAGTAGAAATGAGCATAGAAATTGATCCTCGAGAAATAGAAATGAACCTTGCTGAGCATTTATTTGATTTAGGTTTTAATCGCCTCAGCATTGGTGTGCAAGATATCGACTTAAAAGTTCAACAAGCGATTAATCGTGTACAGTCAACGGAATTTATTAGTGACTTTATTGCCCATGCTAAAAAAGTAGGTTTTCAGTCAATTAATATTGATTTAATTTATGGTTTGCCACACCAAACTATTGAAACTTTTACGAAAACGTTAAATAAAGCGCATGAAATGGATGTTGATCGTATTTCATTATTTAGTTATGCCCATATCCCAAGCCGGTTTGCCGCACAGCGAAAACTGCGAGATGAATGGTTGCCAAACGTTAAACAAAAATTTGCTTTAATGAAACTCGCCATCGAAAAACTTTGTGGTTTTGGTTATGACTTTATCGGTATGGACCATTTTGCAAAGCCAGAAGATGAACTGTCTATTGCCCAAAAAAATGGCACTTTGCATAGAAATTTTCAAGGGTATACCACTAAAGGTGGTTGTGACTTACTCGGCTTAGGCGTTTCATCTATCAGTAATATTGGTCACTCGTTTAGTCAAAACATAAAAGATTTACAAAGTTATTATAAAGCCATAGATAACAACAAAAATGCCCAAGAAAAAGGGGTAAGCTTATGCCAAGATGATGTTATTCGGGGTGATGTTATACGTGAGCTTATGTGTAATTTATATGTTGATAAAAACATGATAAGTGCAAAGTACGATATTGATTTTGATCACTACTTTATTGAAGACTTACCTTTATTATCGACCTTTATAGATGACGGCTTAGTTGAAAACTCTGCAGAATTCATTCGCGTAGATCAAAAAGCACGTTTACTGATTCGAATTATTTGTATGAGTTTCGATGCTTATATGAAGCAACATATTAACCAACAGCGATTCTCTCGGGTAATATAGTTTTTACTCATGCTCAAAAATATTTTAATCTGGAAGATAGCAGAAATTGGGCTATCTTTTATTTCTTTTACTGCTTAATTTTACTGATTATTACGTCTCAAAATTACTAAGATTAATGATCAAGCGCAATTCTTTCTTGACATAATATGTCACAAGGCGCAAGCTAATAAAAAAATAAAGCAGATTAAGGAAGTCAGATGCTAACAACGAATACCTCAAAAAACTCAGTAGAAATAGATACCACTAAACTTGGTAAGCACATGTTTAAAATCGTAACCGGCGTTATTGTCTTTGGCGTGCTGTGGTCTGCACTTTACACCATAGACGAAGGTCATGTCGGCATTGTTAAACGATTTGGCGAAGCAACCACACAAGTAAATCCAGGGCTACATTATAAAATACCTTTCGCAGATACGGTTCAAGAATTAGAAATTCGAACGCGAAAAAATACCGAAGCGCTTAAAGCATCAACCTTTGAGCAAATGCCTGTCCAGGTTGAAGTTAGCGTAAACTGGACGGTTAACCGCTCAGAAGCATTCGAATTATATAAAAACTACGGCGGCTTAGATCAATTTGAAAATCGAATTCTTGATCCTCGTCTACGTTCAGCAGCAAAAGATGCCTTAGCGCGCTTTAAAGCAGAACAAATTATTCAAAGCCGTGGTCAAGTTATTCAAAAAATTGAAGAAACACTAGCCAATGCGATGATTGAATTTCCGGTTAAGTTAGACAGCATTCAAATTGAAAACTTAGTACTACCAGCAAAATACTTACAAAGTATTGAAACTAAGCAAACGGAAAAAAACTTAGCTGAAGCGGAGAAGCATCGTTTAGAACGTCAAAAATTAGAAGCACAGCGAGAAGTTAATACCGCTGAAGCAAAACGTGATGCTGAAAAAGCACGTGCCGACGGTTCTGCTTATGCGATATCTATAGAGGCTAAAGCGCAAGCTGAAGCGATTTTAGTGAAAGGTTTAGCTGAAGCGGAATCAATGCAAAAGAAATCGAATGCTATAAAGAATAATAAAATGCTTGTTGAATATGTAAAAGCACAGCAATGGAATGGTCAAATGCCAACAACGGTAATGGGCAATGGACAAGACATTTTATGGAATATGAAGGAAAAGTAGCGAGTTAGCCTACAGTCTTTAATGTTGGCTGTAGCAATACTTAACAATAAATTAACACTACTACATAGGTCTAGAATATCGCTCGTAGCTAAGATATTCTAGACCTTATTGTTTATACAATTAACTCCTTTATTACTTATTTAACGTTCATGCCAAGGAAGGATATGTCAAACACCGTTATAAACTCTCCCCTGAGTGTCGCTTCACCTCCACCACTGTCTCTACAGCCAATATCTACAAGCAATCGCATTGATGCCATGGATATACTTCGCGGCTTGGCATTAGTCGGTATTTTATTGATGAATATAGAATGGTTTGGACGAAGCATGCTGTCGTTAGGCAGTTTTGATACTAATTTAACGGGATTAGATCATACCGCTGGTTGGTTAGTTCGCTGCTTTGTCGAAGGGAAATTCTATAAAATATTTGCCTTACTTTTTGGTATGGGCTTTGCTGTTATGCTGATAAGTGCAAAAGAAGCTAATAGGCCCTATGGCTCACTTTTTCTCAGACGTATGGTCGTTTTATATGTGTTTGGTTTACTTCATATGGCTTTTTTATGGGGTGGCGATATTTTACATGATTATGCCTTTGCAGGTTTAGTGTTGTTAGCTTGGATATTCTTTTTGAAGCGAAGTGATTCTCAATTATTTGATAAACCACGTTCTCTTTTAAAAGTCGGTTTAATTTGGTTAATAATTCCTGCGTTAATGTCGGTGCTTGCTGGCTTTGGGTTTGGTTTAACCTTTGATCGCGAGTCACTATCCGAAATGTGGCAGCAAGAGCAGCATATAACCATGCTTGTAGATGAGAAAATCATGCAAGTTAATTCAGAAAACTTTGAAGAATTGGAATTAGCACCAACACTTGAACTAACTGAAAAAAATGACAATTTAGTTCAACAAGAGCAAAGTCTAGAAAATGCCGAACAAGTATTAATTCAGCAAGAAGTCGATGATCTTGTTGCCAGTAGATTAGAGTTTGAAACAGAAGAAGCACAAGAAATTTTGGCACTGTCTGAAGGCTCTTATTGGCAAGCTACTGAGTTTAGAATTGGCTTTGCTAGCTTTATGTTAATGTTGTCGCCGGTTTTTGCGTTTACCATGTATTTACCACTTTTTATCTTAGGCTATTGGTTTATCTTAAGTGGTGTTTTAAAAAACCATCAGCAGCATCAAACATTATTTAAATCCATGGCATGGATTGGCTTAGGGTTAGGTTTTCCGTTAACGATTGGCGGGTTACTCATTACTCAACACCCAGCTACTGAAAATATTATGCTACTTTTTACTACTGGGAGTACTTTATTTTTTATTGGTGAATATGTACTCTCGGCAGGCTATATAGGCTTAGTTATTAGTTTATTGGGGTCTGAAAATTGGGCGAGATACCTCAATAAATTTGCACCTTTAGGCCGAATGGCGCTCACCAACTACATTACACATTCTGTTATTTTAACCAGTATATTTTATGGTTATGCAGGAGGCTTGTACGGTCAAATATCGCGGGCGCCACAAATGTTAATCGTACTAGTTATGATTGTTATACAGCTGTATTTTTCTACTTGGTGGCTAAAACGTTTTCAGTTTGGCCCGCTTGAATGGTTATGGCGCAGTTTAACGTACAAGAAAATGCAACCGATGCGAGTTATTTAATTGCCAATCTATTTAAACGAGAATTAATAATCCTCGTTTATTGATGAATATAATGACTTATTATTTTTCTACTTTAATTAACGCTTCAAGTTCTGCGAGCTTAGCTTCAAGGGCTGCAATCTTTTCTCGTGTTTTAATTAATACTTGGGTTTGTACATCAAACTCTTCTCGGCTGACGACATCAAGCTGCGACAATTTACGTTGCAGCACTGTTTTGGTTTTATCTTCAAAATCACTGGCAAGATTTTTTAAGCTTGGCGGAATAGAGTCTGTTACTTGTTGAGCAATTTCTTCAATTTTTTTTGCATTAATCATATTTTTCTCATTTAAATATCAATTTCTGTTCAATCTCTCTATTGTAAGGTAATTAACTATTTTGCCAATGATTAAAAACAGGTAAAATTCACAGCTCTTAAAATGCCATCAATTAATTATAAAGACTGTCAATGAAACTTAATCCCGGACAAAATGAAGCGGTAAAATTTATCAGTGGTCCGTGCTTAGTATTAGCTGGTGCCGGTAGTGGTAAAACAGGGGTTATTTGTCAAAAAGTAGCTTACCTCATTGAAAAGTGTGATTACAAGGCACGTAATATTGCTGCAGTTACTTTTACCAACAAAGCAGCAAGAGAGCTGAAAGAGCGTATTAAGCGCATGTTAGGTAAAGATTTAACGCGGGGCTTAACGGTTTCAACCTTTCACTCGCTTGGTTTAGATATTGTCCGTCGAGAAATTAAAATACTGGGGTACAAGCCTGGTTTTACCTTATTCGATGATCAAGACTCGTTAGCCTTGTTAAAAGAACTATCCCATGAAGAGTTAGATGGCGATAAAGACTTATTAAGTAAACTGCAAGGGATGATTTCCAACTGGAAAAATGACTTATTATTACCCGATGCAGTTATAAAAATGGCGACTGATGCCGATACGGCTTTATATGCAGAGCTTTATGGTCGCTATCAACAACACATGAAAGCTTATAACGCACTCGACTTTGATGATCTTATCCTTATCCCCACACTGCTATTAAAAAACTATGAAGAAGTACGTACTCGCTGGCGGAATAAAATTCGTTATATGTTGGTAGACGAATACCAAGATACCAATACCAGTCAGTACGAACTGGTGAAATTGATCACTGGTGAGCGTGGCCGTTTAACGGTTGTGGGCGACGATGATCAATCAATTTATTCATGGCGCGGTGCTCGTCCTCAAAACCTGGTATTACTGGGTAAAGATTATCCCAATTTAAAATTGATTAAACTCGAGCAGAATTATCGTTCTAGCGGACGCATTTTAAAGTGTGCCAATATACTCATCGCCAATAATCCTCATGTTTATGACAAAGCGCTGTTTAGTGAACTTGCTTATGGTGTTGAATTAAGGGTGCTACAAGCGAAAAATGAAGAGCATGAAATAGAGCGTTTAGTTGGTGAATTAATTGGCCACCGCTTTATTAATAAAAGCCAATTTAAAAACTATGCAGTGCTTTACCGCGGCAATCATCAGTCTAGGTTGTTAGAAAAGGCGCTAATGCTTAACCGCATTCCTTATAAAATTAGTGGTGGTACATCCTTTTTCTCACGGGCTGAGATAAAAGATGTTATGGCTTATTTGAGGGTGTTAGTAAATCCTGACGATGACAATGCTTTTTTACGTATCGTAAACACGCCTAGAAGAGAGTTAGGACCAGCAACGTTAGAAAAGCTTGGTAATTACGCTAACATGCGACAAATTAGTATGTTTGCCGCCAGTTTCGAACTAGGTCTTGAGCAGCACTTAACCGGTAGAGGTCTAGAAAATGTTCAGCGCTTCACTCATTGGCTTGTCGGCACTGCCGATCAATGTGAGCGAGGCGATACTGCCGCTGTATTACGATCTATGATCCGCGAAATTAATTACGAAGACTATTTGTACGATAATACCCCCAGTGCTAAAGGCGCTGAAATGCGGATGAAGAATGTGACTGAACTTTTTAGTTGGGTCACTCAAATGTTAGAAGGCGAAGAAGACGAGGAGCCAATGACTCTGCCGCAAATAGTCACCCGGTTAACCTTACGCGATATGATGGAACGTAATGAAGATGAAGATGGGGCAGATCAAGTACAATTAATGACTCTACACGCATCCAAAGGCTTAGAATTTCCTTACGTGTTTATGATTGGTATGGAAGAAGGGCTGTTACCACATCAAACAAGCATTGATGAAGGTGACATTGAAGAGGAGCGCCGTTTAGCTTATGTCGGTATAACACGTGCACAACGTGAACTTATATTCACTTATGCGAAAGAGCGCCGTCAATTTGGCGAAGTTGCTCGTACTGAGGTCAGCCGCTTCCTACATGAGTTGCCTCAAGATGATCTCAGTTGGGAAATTGGGCAAGTAAAGAAAACAGATGAACACAAGAAACAATCGGCGAAAGTAGGCGTTGCCAATTTACGTGATTTATTTAATAAAAATAAAGGGGAATAAATTCCCCTTTATAAAATGATGTGGCTATTTGTTTAGTGCTTGAGCACGTAGTTCTAATGCCTCAATTCTTGCTTCTATTGGTGGATGCGAAGACCATAAATGACTTAATCCTTGTTTAGTTTTCTCACTAATACCAAATGCCGCTAATTGTTCAGGTAATGCTTCAGGTTCTTTTTGAGCTAAACGCTTTAAAGCATTAATCATGTTTTGATGTCCTGCCAAGTCAGCACCGCCGGTATCTGCTATAAATTCACGTGTTCTTGAGAAATACATCACAATAACACTGGCTAGAATAGAAAGAATCACTTGAGCAATCATCACGGTAACAAAATAACCAATACCATGACCACGTTCATTTTTTAGTATAACGCGATCAACAACATGGCCGACAAGTCGAGATAAAAACACCACAAAGGTATTCACAACACCTTGAATAAGGGTCAGGGTAACCATATCACCATTGGCGACATGGCTCATTTCATGTCCCACCACTGCCTCAATTTCACCTTGCGCCATATTATCGAGCAAGCCTTGTGACACAGCAACTAGGGCATTATTTTTACTTGCGCCAGTGGCAAAAGCGTTCATTTGTTCAGAAGGAAATATCGCCACTTCGGGCATTTTAATCCCTACAATTTTCGCCTGCTTTTCAACAGTAGTGATTAACCATTTTTCGATATTCGTTTCAGGCTGCTTAATAACAACAGCACCTGTCATTCGTTTTGCCATCCATTTTGAAATAAACAACGAAATAAAGGAGCCACCAAAACCAATAACACCAGACAGTATCACTAACGCTTGAATATTTAAGTCAGAGCCATTTTCCGCCAAAATACTATCAACACCTAATAGTCTAAGAGTAATACTTAATACCAACATAATGGCAATATTGGTCATTATAAAAAGAAATATTCGTTTCATTTTCACTCCTGTAGTAAAAATTAAATGGACTCGATTGATAGAGAATATTAGCGGATTCTCATAGTAACTTCGCAAAATTATATACTAAGAGTATTATTTCGCCCTATCATTATTTGGAATTGTATTAGCTTAATATATTTCTTCGTTGCACTAGTTAATACGAAAGGCTATTGAGTGAATTTTTTGAGGGATGATAGATATCTTTTATTTAGTGATATTATTGTAAGCCATTAATGACCAGTAATGAAAAGAATTTAGTTTAAAATACGTGGGATGGCTCGTAGCAGCCATTTTAATAAATAACTACAATCAATAAAATTTAAATATTGTAAAATATAGAGTAGTTAATTAGAGAATAAAAAAAGCACCGTAATACGGCGCTTTTATAATTCAAATAACAAGGTGATTATTTTTTGAATTTGCGTGATGCTAAACCCATAATCGCTAATGCAAAAATTGCAAGAGTAGAAGGTTCAGGGATAGTCGCTGTTTCTACTTTGAAAAATGCACCGCCACCTAAGTATGGATTATCAAGCTCATCTACACCATCTTGAAATAAAGTGAAATCTACGTCGTAGCTACCCGCTGATAAAAATACGCTACCGTGACTAAAGCCAGAAGCAATGGCTAAATCTGCATCGCCACCTACATGTAACGAGTCATAAGCTAATACATCTGACGTATTAGAGTTAAACGCGCTATTAATCCAAATTTCAAATTCATCACCAAAAGCATAAGCATCTGTAACAGTTAGTACACCATCAGTTAATAAATCGAATGTAAAGCCACCTTGATCAGTTGTTGTTTCAACACCGCCGCTCCAACTAAAATCAGCCCAACCAGAATCAACAGTGTACATTACACCAGCATTAGCCATACTACTTACGGTAATGACTAAACCTGCAATCATTGCTTTTAACGTTCTTAAACTCATTTTATTTCCCTTTGGTATTATTTATTGAATAACTTACTCGTTAATTTATTACTAAATTTAGCAAAATTTACGCCATAAAATAAAAATATATAAATATCATTGGCTTACTGTGTTATGTGGAGGGGGGAGGAACTTAAATTCTTTGATAGTGTAAAGGGAAGTGACACTATAATTGATTGTCGCGTTATTTATCGCCGCAGGGGCAGCTATTTATCCTTTGGTTGATATCGTTTAGCACTTCAGCCTTAAATTCACTACCATCATGACTAAATTGGTTTTTATAGGAAGCTAGATCAACTATTTCCATATTGGCGCTAATGGTTTTAAATAGTCTAGGTAGGCGATCGCCTGGCGCTTGGATGTGGTGTAAGCCGCCACTGTAAACGAAGAGAATTTTTCCTTTATTTAACCGTTGTAGCATGTCAACCACACCGCCTCTCGCATCCATTGGTTGACCTTCTTTGTCTAAACCACTTCTTCGTTTCATGCGCCCTTCGGGTAAAATCGCATTCACTTTATCGTTGGATACTTGATCAAGAAAATACTGCCATGAACTGTCTTTTTTTCGGGTAATAGGAATACAACCCGGCACTAAAGTACGGTAAATTTTACCTGTAATGGGACGGGCTAAAGTAATATCTGCACCAGGTACAATAAGGTTGTTGGCTAGGCGCCAAAGAAAACTATAAGGCGCTAGGCGGATAAATAATGGTTCAAAAAGGCTGGTATGATTGAGAAATATAATAAAATTAACTTCCTGCCACTGTTGTTTATATTGAGGCGATAACCAGTCAATTTTAAAGCGATAAAACAACATAGTGGTTATTTTAAAGCTGCAAAGCAGAAGGAACCTCAAGGTATTTAATATCATAGCAGTAGCAGGTGTTTATATTTAATCGATAAAGTATCATACTCAAAACTGAGATAACTAGTGTTATCTTTTCTGATCAGCAGTCGTTAATGACTGAAAGTACATTTGCTATTAATTGTTTTAATTTACTAGGAGGTTCAATGAAATATTTAACACTTATGGCTTTAGCCGCACTCTCATTTTATTCAAACGCCAACACCAACTTACCTGATAATCGCCATATATCGATTGTAGGTACTGCACAACTTGAAGCAAAACCCGATATTGCGGTTGTTTATTTAGAAGTTGAAAGTATAAAAAGTCAAAGTGCCGATGCTAAAAAGGAAGTAGACAATCGAGTGAATAACCTGCTCGATGGTTTAGTTAAATTTAAAGTGGACGAAGCAAATGTTTCAGCTTCAAATATTACTACGGATGCCCATTACTCGTACCTTAAAAATGGTCAAAGAGAAGTAAATGGTTATATAGCAAAGCGAACCTTGAAAGTAACACTGAATAAAATCAAATATTTAAACGCTTTTATGGATTTTGCCTTAAGCGTTAAAATAGATAAAATTCGTAATGTTGAATTTAAATCTTCAAAAGAAAAATCCCTTAAAGATGAAGTCAATGCGTTAGCCGTTAGCAATGCGAAAGCGCAAGGCCACTCATTAGCCAGTGCTTTTAATGCTAAGTTAGGCAAGGTTTACAGTATTAACTCATCGTCTAACCAAAGTCGCAATAGATACGGCGCTAATTATGATGTTGAGCATATCGCAGTCTCTGGTGTTGCTATGAGTACTCCACCGCCTAGAGCAGGTAAATACTTGCAGGAAAATATTGTTTATTCTGCATCCATTAACATTGTTTTCGACTTAGAGGTTAAATAGAATCACGTGTTTGAATTAACCTCTTATTTACCATTTTAGCGAGGAAGTCACGATGAAAAGTCTCCTTGTTTTTTTATTGTTAACGTTTTGGTTTTCTGTGGTTAATGCGCAAGAAAAAGAACTGAAAATTACAGCATTATCTAAAAATGTATATCAGTTTACTTCTTATTTATACGTAGAACCTTGGGGTATGGTAGGAGGTAATGGCTTAATTGTTGTGGATGGTCAACAAGCTCATCTTATTGATACCCCTTGGACAATTGCCGATACCAAGCAACTATTGCAATGGCTTGAGTCAAAAGAGTTAACCCTTAAAAGTGCCATTATTAGCCACTCTCATGATGATGCAAGTGCAGGTGTATCGCTATTAAATGAGTTAAATATAGCAACCTATGCGACTGCGTTAACGAATAAGCTACTCGAAGCTAAATCTAGTGATCAAACAACTCAGATAATTAATACTAATCCTTATACTGTGCTCCCGAATAGCATTGAAGTATTTTATCCGGGCGCTGGACATAGTGACGATAACATTGTGGTATGGCTACCCAAAGAGCGGATTTTATTTGGTGGTTGCTTCATTAAAAGCCTTAAAAGTAAAACGTTGGGAAATATCGCCGATGCTTCAATTAAAAAATGGCCGTATTCTATTGAAAAGCTTATTAAAAAGTATCCCGACATTAACGTTGTTGTACCGGGTCATGGTAAAGCAGGAGATATGAGTTTACTCAAACATACGGCTGCACTAGCCTTGAATTACAGTCATCATTAAAAGGGATTTTTATGATGATTTTAAGCGTATTTATCGCGTTAACAATATCTGCTTGTACCTATTCAATAAGAGGCAACGGGGTAAATAGTCGAGACTGTACTCAAGTGCAATGAGAGTGCGTTGGCGGTGATTACAATCAGTGGTATCAAGAAAACGGTGATTTAGCTTGTACATGTTCTGGTGGGTAACTTTTTGAGTAGCAAAGTCAATTTACTTATTATTAATCAACTAAATAGAAAAGTGTGATGCAAATTGAATTATTCTATCGAGCATAAACCTCCAACAACAGAAGAGTTTTGCGCACTTAGGGCAAAAGTTGGTTGGGGTGTTACCGATCCTGTAATGGCTAAAACGAGCTTGGACAATTCGTTGTTTCATGTAAGCGTTCGGCATGACACAACTATTATTGGTATGGGGCGAGTGATTGGGGATGGCGTTATGTTTTTTTATCTTCAAGATATTGTGGTTGATCCTGCACATCAACAACAAGGCGTAGGTCATGCAATAATGTTAGCCATAGAAGATTATTTAGCGTTAACTGTTAAAAAAGGAGCTACTATTGCTCTTTTGTCTGCTCAGGGGAAGGAGCATTTCTATTCGCGCTATGGTTACCTTGTTCGCTCTGGCTCTCAACTCGGTCAAGGGATGTGTAAATTCATCTAGTTTTTCTATAAAAGCGATCAAAAAAGACGTTTATAACCACTCATTAATGAAGTTGCTATAAACGTCTTTTTAAGTACCTATTTTAGCGGTAACTAAGGTTTGATTGCCTTATTTAGAGCCATTATGGTTTTTCACATAATCATCAAACATCAGCTGTCTAATAATAGGCACAGGCGAACTACCATAACTTAAAAATTGGTTATGAAAATCTGTTAGATTAAAGTGCTCTCCTGTTGCTTGTTTCAAATCTTCACGTAATTGGTAAATTTCTGAATAGCCAGTAAAGTAACTGGTTAATTGCACTTGCGACAAGGTTGCTCTTCGCCATTTTCCTCTTGCTTCAGCATCTTCCTGAAATGCTTGATTAACCATTAAATCTAACGCGGTGGCTTCGTCAATGCCTTCAACTTGAATGCGGTAATCTAAAATGGAGTTCATGATCACGCGTAAATTCCATTTATAATACATTAGCCATAATTCAGGTTCAAAATCGCCATAGCCCTCTTCTAGCATCATTCGTTCAGTATAAACTGCCCAGCCTTCAATCATGGCGCCATTGCCAAAGATTGATTTAACTAAGCTTTTAGATTTATTGCTATGCACTAATTGGGTGTAATGACCCGGTACAGCTTCATGAATATTTAAAACTTGTAACAACCAGTGATTATATTCACGTAAATAGCTTTCTGCCTGCTCGTCTGACATATTATCGAGCGGCGTCACATTATAATAAGTATTTGCTGTTGGATCATACGGCCCAGGTGCGTTAATAGAAGCACCGGCAAAGCCGCGTTGATATTTAGGTGTTTCTCTAACCACTAAAGGTTTTTCTTTATCTATTGCTAGCAAATTATTTTTGAGTACAAATGCTTCTAACTCTGGAATTTGTTGACGAATACTATCGACAAAATTATCACGCGCTACATGCTTAACAGAAATATGATCTATCAGCATTTTAATCGCGACAAGTTTATTGGTAGGTTGGGCTTTATCCGCAAAATATTTCGGCCATAGTTTGTCAGTAATTGTAATCATTTCATTATGAACGCGATTTTTTTCTGATAGCGCCTTATTAAATAATTCTTCGGCGGTATAGCCTGAAAAAATATCTAACTGAAATTTTTTGTCGTATAGCGACTTGCCAATACGAAAGTCGCGTGTATTATCGTTATTTTCTAGTGCAGGCAATTGCTTTTCTAACCAACTGATATAACTAGAAATAGCCGTTTTAGTGAGTTTATATTGTTGATTAAAGGCCATCTTTTGTTCATCAGAAAGTGTTGACTCTTTAACTTTTTCATCGATAGATTCAAATAAACCTAAAGCGCCTTGGTTTTGCCCAATGGCTAATTGAGTATGTGTGACTGTGGGGGTTTTTAAGTTGTTAATGGCCGCTTGATAATAAGCAGGAATATTTTCCATTCGTTTAATTATCGTTGTTAAGCGTTCGTTCAATGGCTTGTAATCGGTATTTAGTATTACGCCAAAAACGCCAGCTACATTATAGTTTGAAGGATCCCATTCGCCTGATTTTAGTTCATTGTTGTACCAAATATTCGATTCTATCTGGTTCTTCAAAATATAATAGTCGCCGGCATCACTTGAGTTTAAACTCTTAGGATCAAATGCTTGCAAAAGGGCTAATTGCTGATTAAAAAACGCTGTTTCTTTTTCAATTGTTTGTGCATTTGGAATCGGCAGCTGGCTATCATATTTGTAATACCCCATGTAAACCGCATAGCCTGGGTAAAGTTGCCAGAAACTTTCAATAAATTGTGTGCTAAAGGCAGTAAACTCAGTATTTTCTTGCACTTGACGTTGTTCTTTAGTTTTGTTTTCTACCGTAGACACATTTGCAGTAGAGCAACCTGAAAGCGCTATAGTTACTGCAAGTACAGTACTGGTGACGGATGTCGTTAATTTCATCTTATTGAGCATGATTTATTCTCGATTTATTTGTTTTTATTGATTAGCAATTGCTGATTACTGAGATTTAACAATCTCACCAGATTTCATGACGAAATCGACATCTAATAATTCTTTTATATCGGTTAATGGGCTAGCATCCATGGCAATAATATCAGCAATTTTTCCCTCTTCTATGGTGCCTAAACTGTTTGATTGACCAATTAAATCAGCGGCATTAACTGTTGCAGATTTTAAAATATCTTTGGTTGTCATGCCGGCTTCAAACATTAGCACGGCTTCTTTACCGTTATTACCGTGTTTTGATACGCCGCTGTCTGTACCGTACGCAATTTTAACACCTGCTTTATAAGAGCGTTTAAAGTTAGCAATCATATCGCCGCCTACTCGAATTGCTTTAGCGCTGATGGCTGGTGACATAAAGTTGGTTGTTTTAGCAAGATTTACCACAGTATCGCCCGCCATTAGTGTTGGCACTAAATAAGCACCGCCTTTTTTGAATAATTTAATACTTTCTTTGTTGGCATAGCTACCGTGTTCAATGCTGTCAACACCTGCACGAAGTGCAGCATTAATGCCATTTGCTGCATGCGCATGACTGGCCACTTTGCGGCCTAAAGCATGTGCTGCGTTAACGACTTCACGTAATTCGTCATCAGCCATTTGTTGACCTGTACCTGTATCGGTATCAGAAAGTACACCACCGGTAGAAGTAATTTTTATTACATCAGCACCAAATTTAATGGCTCTTCGGGTAGCTCGTCGACAATCGTAAGGTCCATCACAAATAGTTTTTGCGGTGTGTATTTCCAATAAATCTGGGCTCATACCGTCAACATCGCCATGACCACCAGTTACCGCAACATTACTGCCTGCGGCAACTACGCGAGGGCCTTGTAACCAGCCACGTTTTACCGCATCGCGCAGGGCAAAGCTTTGCTCTGGACTACCACCTAAATCGCGCACGGTGGTAAAACCAGCCATAAGCGTTTTTTTAGCGAAAAAAGCACTTTGCGCTAAAACATCAGCATCTGATAGTCGTAATTTCTGACGATCATTATTAGGGCCAAGCTCGCCTTGTAAATGGACATGCATATCCATTAAGCCAGGCATAACAAAACTTTTTGAAAGATCAACAAAATTGGCGTCTTTATCGATTGATGTTGGCGAAATAAAGCCTTTTTTGATTTGACTAATTTTTCCGTCAGTGATCACTATCGTTTGTTTCTTTAATGGTGAATTACCGGGCACAGCCAATAATTCACCTGCATGAATAACTTGAGTATCAGCCAGTGCAGCATTAGATAATATGCTAGCTAAAGTAAGTGCAATAAGGTTAAATGCTTTCATTTGTTTTCCTTTATTATTTGAAATAGCGTTATTTGTAACAATGGTTATAGAGATCACACACCCAACAATAACAGGGAATGTTACACGTGAAAAACATAATCCGTGTTACCTATAATAAACGGCTAATTCATTTGTAATGTGATATTTGTTATTTTCACCTAACAGTAAAGCACAACCATTAAAGATAAAATAGCATTTAGCGTGGACTTTCGATGAAGACGTTGACTTGTCGTAATGACAACGAATGTAATTTAAACAATCATTGAGCAGCAGTGAGTGGTAAACAAATAATTAACGAATAACAACTTAACGTTTATTCAGAGCGAGTAAACTAAAACATAAAGAGACTGTAGCCGTTAATGTACCTGCAAGCGTTTTATCTTGGCTCAATAATAGTGCAGCACCAATCAGTAACCCGGCAGCAAAAATTGCAAACACTAATCTTTGTGTATTCTGCTGCTGTTGTTGAGATAATTGCAACATAAACTGTTGCTGGTTTTGCTGGGCTGATTTTCCTGCCTTTAAGTAATCGTAAACAAGGTCTGGTAATTCAGGTAATTTTTCATTCCAAAAAGGTAAGTTTTCTTTAATTTTAGTGTAAACCGCCTTCACGCCCATTTGCTCTTTAACCCAGTCCTCTAAAAAGGGTTTGGCAGTTTGCCATAAATCTAATTGAGGGTAGAGTTGGCGGCCTAAGCCTTCAATGTAGAGTAAAGTTTTTTGTAACAATACGAGCTGAGGCTGTACTTCCATATTAAAACGGCGTGCAGTATTAAATAGGTTAACAAGCACTTGTCCGAAAGATATTTCGGCTAATGGCTTATTGAATATTGGCTCACAAACGGTGCGAATAGCAAATTCAAATTCGTCGACACTTGTGCCATGTGGTACCCAGCCTGAGTCAACGTGTAACTGCGCCACTTTTCGGTAATCACGATTAAAAAAGGCAACAAAGTTTTCAGCTAAATATCGCTTGTCTTCACGATTTAGTGTGCCAACAATACCGCAGTCTATGGCAATCCATGTCGGATCTTCAGGTGTGCTTATGTCAACAAAAACATTACCCGGGTGCATGTCAGCATGAAAAAAGCTATCACGAAAAACTTGCGTAAAAAACACTTCAACACCGCGTTCAGCCAATAATTTCATGTTGACGTTATGTTTATTTAAAGTGTCTACTTCCCCTACGCCTACACCATAAATTCGCTCCATAACTAGTATGTTTCCATGGCTAAATTCACTATATACTTCAGGTACGTAGAGTGATTTATCGTATTCACTTCCTTGCTCAAAGTTGCGCTTTAATTGAATAGCGTTAGCGGCTTCTCGGTTTAAATCGAGTTCATCTAAAATGGTTTTTCGATACTCTTTTACTACTTCCTTAGGACGCAAGCGTTTACCATCAGGCAGCCATCGAGCAACGATACCTGCAAACTTGGTCATAATGTTAATGTCGGCGATAATCACTTGATCTATTTTCGGACGCAGCACTTTTATAACAATATCGAGTGGCTTATTGTCTTGGTTGAGTGTTGCAGTATGTACTTGCGCAATAGAAGCTGATGCGAGTGGTGTTAAGTCAAAATCACTAAAGTATTGTTCAAAAGCTTGCTCACCAATAGCATTAATAATAATAGTTTTTGCTTGCTGACCATCGAAGGGTTGTACTTGGTCTTGTAGTCGAGCTAGCTCGTTAGCAAAATCGTCGGGTAATAAATCACGGCGAGTTGATAACATTTGACCAAATTTAATAAATACGGGGCCTAGTGCTTCAATTGCTAAGCGAAAGCGTAGCGCAAGCGGTTTATCTTTGTGCTTATTTCGTAACCAAAATAAAGAGTGACGCGCAATCTTTGCATACCAAGGTAATGATTTTTTTGGCAGTAATTCATCTAAACCAAATTGTAAAAATGTTTTAATAATAAAATAAAGGCGCATGCGGGTATGATTAACCTTTTGGTTTAATGGTGAGAGAGTTGAGCAAGTCATTTATTCTATTTTCAACGTGTGCGGTTTGTTGCTTAACCGCCGTGACCGCCTGACTAAAGTGGCTAATTTGGCTTTGAGTAATAACCAAGCCTTGTTCATGAACAAGGTATTCTGATGCATCGGCTTGAATTTGTTCAGCGGCAAAATCAAGTTTACCTTTTACTTTATGCCCTAACTGCGTCAACTTATAAGTGGCTACATCACCAATATGCTTGGCGAGTTCTGATTGCCAATCAATATCAATATTTTCAGCCAAATGGGCAAAGTGCTGAGCGACTTTTATATCGCCTTCTAAATCAAGTTTGTCTTGTTTAATAAGCTCGGTGATTTGTTGTTCTTTTTGCAGTGTTTTTAATGTTTTCAAACTAGTCGTAATGGTGCAGTCAGCGCGCTCACTTAATTTAGTGACCAATACTTTACCGTCATTCACCGATAAACATAAAATAAAACCTAACTCAGCTAACTTTATCGCTAAAGTTTTTTGCTCTAAAGCGTTGAGTTGCTCTTCGCCATTACTATTTAACGCCAGTGCTTTATTAGTCACTACTTCTACTGACGAACACAATACTTGCTGTAACATCAATTGCGGCATTATTTTTAATAGCGGTTTTGGCAAAGATTCCATCATGGTGCTAAAACTTAAAGCCTTTATGCAGGGCAACAACGCCACCGGTTAAGTTTTTATAACTGGTTTGTTCAAAGCCTGCATCATCCATCATACCTTTTAAAGTTTCTTGATCAGGGTGCATGCGAATTGACTCTGCAAGATATTGATAGCTATCGCCATCTTTTGCTACTACTTCACCCATTTTAGGCAAAATGTTAAACGAGTAAAAATCGTAAGCTTTATTAATCAGTTCATGCTCTGGTTTGGAAAACTCTAATACTAATAAACGTCCGCCCGGTTTTAATACACGATAAATTGAGCGTAATGCCATGTCTTTATCGGTAACATTACGTAAACCAAAGGCAATGGTGACGATATCAAAAGTATTGTCTTCAAAAGGCAAATATTGCGCATTAGCTTGAACATATTCAATATTTTGAACTAAGCCACGATCTCTAAGCTTATCACGGCCAACATTAAGCATTGAGCTGTTAATGTCAGCTAATACCACTTGTCCTTCACGACCAACTAATTGAGAAAACTTTGCCGTTAAATCGCCTGTGCCACCCGCAAGATCGAGTACTTTATTACCAGGACGAACACCACTTGCATCGATAGTAAAGCGTTTCCATAGACGATGAATACCAAACGACATTAAATCATTCATTACATCATATTGCGCGGCAACCGAATGAAATACACCGGCAACCTTAGAGACTTTTTCATCTTTATTAATGGTTTGGTAACCAAAATGTGTCGTTTGATTATCAGAAGTGTTATCGCTATTTTGCTGAGAGTCGTGACTGGACATGGTAAATTCACTTAAATCTATAATTACCGATAGTTTAACTTACTTTTTGCTAATAATTAACTGTTCAGATCAAGGTCTAAGATATTATAGCTAATACGTGTAGAATTCATTATGCTTTTAGGGTGTTTTAACTATGGTAATGACGATTATGACTCATCAAAAACTTCTTTCCATTTTCACAACTTTGCTGTTGCTAGGGGCTTGTAGTAATAAAGAACTCTATAACGCGACGCAAATTCAGAGTAAACATGATTGTAATCGTGAGGTAGGCGTAGAACGTGACAAATGTTTACAACAACTAAATAAAAAATCATACGAAGAATATGAAAGAGAGCGACAAGAAATAATTAAGCCGAGCTCAGGTTAAGTAAACCATAATTGAAAAATTCAGGCATAAAAAAGGGCGCAATTTATGCACCCTTTATCAATCTTAAACACAATTAACTTAATTCACTGGTTTATAAATTTAAGTTAAAAGTTACCTCGTATACCTAAGGTATAGCGCGGTCCATTTTCAGTAACATCTAGATACTGATTTTGGTATTTTGCAGTGGTAACATACAGTTCATTAGTAATGTTAATACCTTCAAAGAAAACCGTTAAGTTTTCATTAATATCGTAACTACCACTAATATCAACTTGCGCGTAATCGTTTACGTAGTGACCATCGCGCCATGACTCTGGTTTGTCTTGCATAAAGCGATCACGTTGGTTCCAAGCAACACGTAATTGAATGTCGTCTTTTTCATAAAACAAAATCAAGTTAGCAGAATCGCCTAAACCAATTAACGGCAGTGATTGTTCATTGTCATTAGTGGCTGATTCACTATCAACAAAAGTTTTATTAGCAATAATCCCTAAACCATCAAAAGGGGCAGGCAAGCTAGTAAACATATGTTGAACCGCGATTTCATAACCTTCAATATCAGCTTGATCTGAGTTAACTGGGCGAGAAATTTTATAATCATAAGTACCACTTGGTACTATTACTACTTCGTCTACTTCTTCAGTTGACAGATAACCATCAACATCTTTGGTAAACATTGCAACGGCGGCATAACTGCCTTCGGCATAATACCACTCTAATCCTAAATCAAAGTTTGTTGACTCAAAGGGCATTAATGTAGGATTAGAACCAGAGCCTGTTAAATGGTCAATATCGCCGCCGCTATAGCTCGACTCTGGAGACAGTTCATCAAGCTCCGGACGCGTAATACTTTTTGAGTAAGCAAAACGGGCAATAACATCTTCAACAATATCAATTTTTGCGTTTAAGCTAGGTAACCAGTTGTCGTAGGTATTTTTAACTGACACAGGAGCGTAATCATCACCTTCTATCGCATTAACAAAACCAGGCTTACCTACTGAAGGTTCTAAATCTAATAAAGGTACAGCAAAACCATCGGAGGTACTGGTTGTTTCAACGTAACGAATACCTGTAGTAATTGACCAAGCCATGCCTGCTATGTCGCCATCAAAGTAAAAGTCAGCGTATGCTGCGGCAAGGGCTTCATTAACTTCATAGGTCCAAGGTACTTGGTGCATGGTAAAGCCATTATTCGCATCAATTAATTGTTGCGCAGTGGCAGGATCGTCCATTTGGGCAACTACAGCAGGCGATGTTAAATAATCAAAGAAATCTTCTGAGTTAAAGGTTAACCAAGATTGTTCAGGGTTACCGCTACCGCCTGATAAAAATCCATCGGCATCATAAGTACTAAACATGCTTTCAGGTAGAATAATGGGTGTTGTATTATCGCCCCATAACCAAGGTAAAGGTCGAGTTGTGCGGCTATATTTACTTGATAATGTTCTGTCTGATGACATTACACCAAAACCAATTTTTGATAATGGTCCGGTATCAATAATCCATTCGCCGTCAATTTTCGCTTCTAATACTTCATCTTCTATTGTCGAGCCAAAACGCTCACCCCAACCTGCTTTTAAACCACTGGCAGAAGGTGTTCGATCAAAAGTTAATTCAGGAAGTTGTGCGCCAGAGCTGCGATCATAAGTATAATCACCCGGACGAGAGGCAACAGTATCTGTGGTACCTGCTTTAGGATCTGATTTTGCTTCAGAGTAACTGACATCAAAGTTTAAATTTAAGTCGTTTGTTACATTCCAGTCAGCATTAAAGCCTAAAGCAATCAGTTCATTACTGGTTTGAGATTGGCGTACTAAAACATCACTGTTGCTGCCTTTACCCATCGACATTTTAACCAATGTGCCATTTTCATCTAACTGAGCATCGGTTAACTGATCTGGGGTAAACCAGTGAGCTAAAATATCTTGGCGATATTCAACATCATATTTTGAATAAAGTGCATCTGCAGTAAACTCTAAGTTCTCAGAAGGCTTGTATTGCAGTACAAGGTTGGCATTGTTACGGGTTTTTTCTTCTGTTTTTGCAATTTGATCATAATTTTGTGGAAAATAGATGCTGTCGTAATAGGTACCATCATCCCTTGTTAAATCCATTTTTTCATAATAAGCGGTATTCGCACTGTCGTAGCGACTTTTTCGCTCATTGTGGGCGAAAGAGAATAAAACCCCAAAAGTATCGTCAGCAAAAGTATTGCTGATTAATCCTGAAAATTGTGGCGTTGTTTCACCTGACATTTCATCATATAACGCTTTAGCAGTACCCGTGGCTTTAAAGCCTGGAATGTCGAAAGGTCTGAAAGTAGTTACGTTAACAGTTGCACCAATAGCGCCTTCTTGTAAGTTGGCTGCTTGGGTTTTATAGACTTCTGCACCACTAATTAGTTCTGACGCTAAAATATCAAAACTGAATGCGCGGCCGCCACTGGTGGTGGCTAAAGTACGTTTATTTAATAAAACAGAAGTAAATTCTGGCCCCATACCGCGTACCGTAATTAATTGGCCCTCACCACCTTGGCGATCGATGGCAACACCCGTTATACGCTGTAATGATTCAGCAACGTTTTGATCGGGAAACTTACCAATGTCTTCTGAGGTAATCACATCAACAATGGTGTCAGCGTCCATTTTAATGTCTTTAGATTTGACTAAACTGCCACGGATGCCTGAAACAGTAATCACTTCTGTTTCGTCTTGTGTAAGTTGAGTAGTACTGGCATCTTCAGCCGCGAGTGCGGTGCAGGATAATCCAAGATTGAGCATAACTAGCGAAGATAAATATCTTAACTTAAATGTTTTATTACTTTTCATTATGTTTCCCCTAATGTCATTTTTTATTCTATTTTTGATTGGTTAATGAGGTAGTATTTATAATACAAATAAACACTTGATATTATTTATACTATAAAATGAATTGAAATGTAAACGTTATACCTAAAGTTTTTTGTACAAATGTATGTCTTAATTTTGACCACAATAGAAAAAATATTGAATATTGTAGATTTTTTGTAGGGCTATTATGAAGTTAACAGCTAGTGCTAATAATGGAATGATTTGTAAAAAAATGAGCATTAATAAATACGAACAAGCATTAATTTAAACGCAATTATGGCGTTTTCCTAAATAATGCAGGTTGCTTAATCAAGTTTGATTAGGCGTTAGAGTATTGTTCTCGGTTTGCTAGCCACCGATTAATTAGCGCATTCGCATTATCGGGGTAGTTTTGCCAAATAAGGTAAGCTGTTTGTTGGATTATCGGAATAAGAGCTGCATCGCGAACTAAGTCGGCAATTTTAAGCTCAGCAAGACCCGTTTGTCTTGTGCCTAATAATTCACCTGCTCCGCGAATTTCTAAATCTTTTTCGGCAATGACAAAGCCGTCGTTAGATTCGCGCAATACTTTTAATCGCTTAACGGCTGTTTTGGATAGTGGACTCTTGTACATTAAGACACAATGAGAAGCTATACTGCCACGGCCGACACGGCCTCTTAATTGGTGAAGCTGCGCTAAACCTAATCGTTCAGGGTTTTCAATAACCATTAAGCTGGCGTTAGGTACATCAACACCGACTTCGATTACGGTTGTCGCGACTAATAAATGTAACTCCCCTGCTTTAAACTGCTCCATAATTTCTTGTTTTTCATTGGCTTTCATTCGACCATGAACCAGACCAATTTTTAGCTCTGTTAACTGCGCTTGCAAATAGTGCGCGGTGTCTTCAGCAGCTTGGCATTGCAGTACCTCAGATTCTTCAATAAGTGTGCATACCCAATATGCTTGCCTATTATCATTTAAAGCACTTTGTCTAATTCGCTCAATAACATCGTCACGGCGGGTATCTGGCATAGCGACCGTGGTGATAGGTGTACGACCAGGTGGTAACTCGTCAATTACCGAAGTGTCGAGATCGGCATAAGCGGTCATAGCAAGGGTGCGAGGAATAGGCGTTGCTGTCATAATTAATTGGTGGGGATAATTACCATCAAACGCGCCTTTTTCTCGTAAGGATAAGCGTTGATGGACACCAAATTTATGTTGTTCATCTATAATAATTAGCGTCAGTTTATTAAACACTACTTGCTCTTGAAATAAAGCATGCGTGCCAATTACTAACTGCATATCGCCGCTTGCAATATGTTCCAGAGCAATTCTTTTGGCTTTTACTTTTGTTTTACCAGCTAACCAACCAACACGAATATTTAATGGTTCAAACCACTTTTGAAAATTAATCGCATGTTGCTCAGCAAGTATTTCGGTAGGTGCCATTAAAGCGACTTGGTAACCTTGGCCAATAGCGGTGAGCGCTGCTAGGCCAGCGACTAAAGTTTTACCTGAACCGACATCGCCTTGCACTAAACGCATCATAGGAATAGGTTTGGCGAGATCTGTTCGAATTTCATTAACGACTCTTGCTTGAGCATTTGTCGGCGAAAAAGGTAATTGCGCTAAGAATTTTTCATTTAATTGCTCGTCAATCGTTAAGGCAACGGCTTGATGTTGAACAAGGCTTTGCTTGAGTTTTAGCATACTCAAGTTATGAGCAATTAATTCCTCTTTAATTAATCTTAATTGAGCCGGATGTTTTCCTTCTTCAAGTTGAATAACGGATGTTTCTGGCGGTGGTCGATGAATTAATGCCAATGCTTGGGCAAGAGAATAAGGCTCGTCTAAATATGCTTTGGGTAAAAACTCTTCAACTTGACCGCGCTTAAGTCTAACTAATGCTTGTTCGGTTAACATTCTTAACGAGATTTGTCTGAGCCCATCTGTCGTGGGATAAACAGGCGTTAAGTTTTCTTCAACGGGCGTTAAGGGTTGGTCTTGATCAAGGGGTTTGTATTCTGGGTGTACAATTTCAAATCCACGTGGCCCTCTATTAATTTCACCATAACAGCGAATATTGCTGCCAATAGCTAAGTTATTTTTTTGGCTAGCAGTGAAGTGAAAAAACCGAAGATTAATGGTACCCGTACCATCATTCAAACTAACCACTAACATTCGGCGCTTACCGTTAACTATTTGATTATTAGTGATTTCACCAATAATATTAGTATGAGTTCCAGGTAATAAGTCTCGGATAGTGGTTATGCGTGTTCTGTCTTCATAGCGCAAGGGCAAATGAAACAGTAAATCTTGTAAGCTATGTAAATTTATCTTTTCGAGTTTTTTGGCCATGCCTGGGCCAACACCTTTTAATACGGTCACTGGCGTTTGGGCAAGGTTGCTTATTCCATTAAGCAAAGGTTTGTTAGTCATCTATTTTTTGCCAAGCGTCCTTGGTCATTTGCATTTTTTGCCACCAATCTTCACTGGCAACAATTTGTCCATCTTCGTCGATGCTAGGGTAAGGGATACCTTTGCGTTGGCATGCTTCGGCAAAAATAGGGTGGCCACCTTCAAATAAAACTTTTTGACGGCGCTCTTCACTTAATGTTGGTTTATCGTACATACCAGCTAATTGACGTTGGCGCTGTGCTTCATACAAAACTACAGAACACGCAACAGAAACGTTGAGTGATTGCACCATTCCAACCATAGGAATAACAATATCTTGATCCGCTAACGCTAATGCGACATCTGAGGCACCAAATTTTTCTTGTCCTAAAATAATAGCGGTCGGCTTAGTGTAATCTACTTCACGAAAATCAATTGCGGTGTCAGACAGGTTGGTCACTAAAACTTGCATACCTTGCGCTTTTAACGACTTGATCGCGTCTTCTGTTTGACTGTAATTGTGTACATCAATCCAGTTATGGCTGCCTGCTGCGCTGCCTCCACGTACTTGCATTTGTTCGTTTTTCCAAATGGCATGTACGTCGCTCACTCCAATGGCGTCACAGGTTCGCACAACGGCAGCTAAATTATGAGTTTTATGAACGCCTTCCATACATACGGTGAGGTCTGGCTGGCGTTTGTCTAGCATTGTTTTAATGCGTTGATGTCTTTCGGGTGTCATTAAGTTGCTCAGTTGTTAGCGATAAAATATAAACAATATAAAAGGAATTAATCTACGTTAGGTAAATCCATAATACCGTCAATTTCAATTTCAACATCCTTGGGTAAACGAGATACTTGAACCGCAGCACGGGCGGGATAAGGTTCATCAAAGTATTGACTCATTACTTCGTTAACTGTGGCGAAGTTACTGAGATCAGTCATAAAAATGTTCACTTTTACCATATCGTTAATGGTGCCGCCTGCTGCTTCACACACACTGACTAAATTTTTAAACACTTGCTGAGTTTGCTCGGCAAAGCCGCCTTCTACAACTTCCATGGTCTCAGGGATAAGTGGGATTTGACCTGATAAATACACGGTGTTTTTTACTTTTACTGCTTGGCTGTATGTGCCGATTGCGCTTGGTGCTTTTTCTGTTGAGATAATAGTTTTCATTTATATTTCCTAATGAGTGTAGCTTTACTTAATAGTGATGTTTTTATTTGTTACGAATAACGCGTTGAACATCTACCATTACTTTAATTTTTCTGATGATATCAGCAAGGTGAATACGATCGCGACAGGTAATTTCCATGTCAATGGTGTAGAGCCCTGAGTCTTTTTCACCAGAGTTTAAGGTGTGTACGTTTGAACCACATTTAGCAACAATGTTCGTTAATGCGGCTAATGCGCCTTGATGATTGATAATTTCAATACGCAATTTTGCAATAAAGTCTCGATTAATATCGCTATCCCATTTCACTGGAAATAAGCTGCCTTGCTCATGGCCTTTAATATTACGACAACCTTGTTGATGCACCATTAACCCTTTACCAGGACTAAGATAGGCGAGAATAGAATCGCCCGGAATTGGACGACAGCATTTACCATAGCTAACTAACATGCCTTCGGTGCCTTTAATTGGCATTTTGGCTTTTGTGCTAGGTGCTGGTAAAAGAGAGTCTTCAGTAAACTCATCAGTGAGTCGTCTAGCGATACCGATACTCAGTGCATTACCTAAACCAATATTAACCATTAATTCATCAAAGCTATGGTTACCTGTTTCTTTAACAACTTGCTCAATCTTATCTTTATTGATGTCTTCTAGTTTTTTCTCGCCTAAAGCATGACTTAATAAACGTAAGCCTAATGCGCGAGATTCCGTTTTTTCTTGTGAGCGTAAATAGGTACGAATTTGTAAACGGGCTTTCGCCGTAACTACAAAGTTTAACCAAGTAGCATTAGGTCTTGCTGCTGAAGAAGTGACAACTTCGATGGTTTGGCCTGAATCAATAGGATGGCTCAACGGGTAAGGTTTACGATCCACTTTAACACCTACACAAGAGTTACCGACATCGGTATGTACTGCATAAGCAAAATCGACAGCTGTTGCGCCCATAGGTAATTCAATAATGCGGCCATCGGGCGTAAAGACATATATTTCTTCAGGAAATAAATCAGACTTTACGTTCTCGATAAATTCGAATGAGCTACCAGCGCTTTGTTGTAACTCCAACAAAGACTGCATCCAACGACGGGCTTTCATTTGTGCGGTAGTGCCGCTTTCGTCGCCATTTTGTTTATATAACCAATGCGCAGCAACGCCTTTATCAGCCATTTGATCCATGTCATTGGTACGAATTTGAATTTCGACAGGGATACCATGAGGGCCAATTAATGAGGTGTGCAATGATTGATAACCGTTAGTTTTGGGGATCGCAATATAATCTTTAAAGCGTGACTCGATAGGCTTAAATAAATTATGCACTGCACCTAAAGCGCGATAGCAATTATCGAAACTGTCTTCAACCACAACTCTAAAGGCATAAATATCCATGACTTCATTGAACATTAATTCTTTGTTGAGCATTTTGCGATAGATAGAATAAAGGTGTTTTTCTCGACCTATTACTTGCGCCTTAATACCACTTTCTTTTAAGCGAGCAGAAATTTCCTCGCTGATATTATTAATGATTTCTTTACGATTACCACGAGCTTGTTTAACCGCTGATTTCAGCGCGCGTGAACGCATAGGGTACATTGCTTCGAAACCTAAAATTTCTAACTCGTTTTTAATGCCATGAATACCTAAACGGTTAGCAATTGGTGCATAAATTTCTAAGGTTTCTCGCGCAATACGACGGCGTTTGTCAGGTCGTAATGACTCGAGTGTCCGCATATTATGTGTTCTGTCGGCGAGTTTAATTAAAATCACTCGAATGTCTTGCACCATGGCAAGTACCATTTTTCTGAAGTTTTCGGCTTGTAATTCTTCTCTGTTATTAAATTTTAATTTATCGAGTTTACTCACTCCTTCTACTAACTCGGCGACTGTATGGCCAAAAAGCTCTGCAAGCTCGTCTTTGGTGACGGGTGTGTCTTCAATCACATCGTGCAGTAGTGCGGCCATTAATGTTTCGTGATCTAACTTCATATGAGCTAGGTTTAGCGCAACGGCCACAGGATGAGTAATATAAGGATCGCCGCTAGAACGCATTTGTCCTTCGTGCGCATCTCTTGCCACTAAATAGGCTTGTTTCAGCAAATCTATCTGTACTTTTGATAGATAGCTAGAGACTAATTCTTTTAAGGGTTCAAATAGATACACCTAAAACTCCTGCACGATAAATTTTTGATTGGAAATGGTATGCGACTATTCTCGTAGAATACGTGTATTTAAAGGCAAAGCCAAACATTTCAATGGAGATTAAAACGTTTTTTTTCAAAATAAAAAAAACGCGTGATAATTATGATAATTATCACGCGTTTCAAATCACTCAATTAGATTATACCAGTTCATTAATTAGACGATCATCTTTAATCAGTAGAAATGATCACATCGTTAGTGAAATTGATATGAATTACCTAATTTTATAATTCTTCTTCTTGTTGTCCACCAACAATTGCCGCTACTGCGTCTAACTCAGCAGTATCTTGCTCAATTTGAGTGTGACGGTCATAGCTATCCATGATTTGAGTAGTAATTAAACCTTCTTCAATTTCACGTAAAGCTAGTACAGTTGGTTTGTCATTTTCTAACTCAACCAATGGATCTTTACCGCCCGTTGCAATTTGACGAGCACGACGTGATGCAACTAGCACCAAATCAAAACGATTACCGACTTTATCTACGGCATCTTCAACAGTTACGCGAGCCATTTGGTCTCTCCAACAATCAAAATATATAAAATAGTTGCGTAGTTTACTTAGCTAACGGCTATTAAGCAAGCAATGACTAGCGAACTAGGCAGTAAAAACTCAATTTTTTGTTATGTTAAGGTTTAATAAAATTTAACTACTTGTGAGCTCTTCAAACAATTTTTGATGTTTAAGGGCTTGTTGGCTTTGCTTCAAACGCTGGTTATTTACAATAGTGCGTAAGTCGAGTAATGCTTGATCAAAGTCATCGTTAACAATAATGTAGTCGAACTCTGCAAAATGTGAGCACTCACTTTTTGCTGCAGCCATACGGTCTTGAATAATCTCATCAGAATCTTGACCTCGACCTCGTAAACGACTTTCGAGCGCTTCTTTGGACGGCGGACAAATAAAAATAGTCGTTACCTCTGGTTTTTTCATGCGTACTTGTTGTGCGCCTTGCCAGTCGATATCTAAAAATACATCAATACCTTGAGAGAGTTGATCATCTATCGCTTTTTCAGAAGTCCCATAGAAGTTGCCAAATACTTC
Source organism: Colwellia sp. SU-HH01217 (assembly GCF_057543495.1). Lineage (NCBI taxonomy): Bacteria > Pseudomonadati > Pseudomonadota > Gammaproteobacteria > Alteromonadales > Colwelliaceae > Colwellia > Colwellia sp. SU-HH01217. The sequence continues at coordinate 65,135 of NZ_BAAJLX010000014.1, forward strand.
GGCATATTCATAAAAAGCTTTTTGATTGATTTGCTTTTTAAACTCATTCACCGAAACAAAATGATAATGTTCACCATTGTTTTCACCAGGGCGTGGCGCACGTGTGGTATGAGAAACAGAAACTTGCATGGGGCGCGCTGCATTATTTTTTTCACAAGTGCTAATGTCTGCGTTATTTTGAGTTTGCTCAGGATTTAATAAAGCATTGATCAAGCTTGATTTTCCTGCACCGCTCGGCGCCGAAAGAATGAATAGGTTACCAGTTACTGTCACGTTTTATCCTTGGAGTAATCGTTTTATTACACTAATATTAATTATAGCTAGGTGTTAATAAGTGCATTGTAATACTTTTATGAATAAGGGTAAAAGAAAAGGCTGAGCTTCTTTCGAAGGTCAGCCTTTTTATCGATAATTGTCGACAGGTTTATTACAATACTTTAGCAATAGACTGCGCTAAGTAATCAACGTTTTGATTCGCTATGCCTGCAATACTCATACGGCTAGAACCTACCATATAAATACTGTACTCATCTTGTAATTGTTGTACTTGCTCAGGGGTTATACCTAAGAAAGAGAACATGCCTGATTGACGAGCGATAAAGCTGAAATCGCGTGTAACACCATTTTCAACTAATTTATCAACTAACAATTGACGATTGCCGTTAATGCGATCGCGCATTTCTTTTAGTTCGCTGTGCCATTGGGCAGTCAGTTCTTGAGAGCTTAAAATGGTTTCAACAATTGCAGCACCATGAGCTGGCGGCATAGAGTAAATACCGCGGATAACATAGGCTAAAACCGAAGCAACTAAATCTGCTGAGTGGCTTGATTCAGCAATTAAGGTACAAGCGCCAATACGTTCGCGGTATAAACCAAAGTTTTTAGAGCATGAGCTACATACAATCATCTCTTTAACGTTTTCGGCCATTAAACGCAAACCATAAGCATCTTCATCTAAGCCAGCACCAAAACCTTGATAGGCCATATCAATCAGTGGTGTAAAACCAACACCTTTGGTTACTTCAACCACTTGTTGCCATTGCTCGTTGGTTAAATCCATACCGCTTGGGTTATGACAACAAGCGTGTAATAGCACAACATCGTCAGATGAAACTTGTTTTAGCGCCGCTAACATGCCGTCAAAATCTAAAGTTTTGTTTTCATAATCGTAATAAGGGTAAGTTTTAACGATTAAACCTGACGCTTCAAAAACCGCTTTATGGTTTGCCCATGTAGGATTAGACACCCAAATAGTCGTTCCTGATTTACACGAGTTAATAAATTCGCCAGCAACGCGAAGTGCGCCTGTTCCACCCGGTGTTGAAAAAGTACGAGCGCGGTTTTCGATTAGCACTTTATGAGCACCAAAAATAAGCTTGCTCATTTCTTCATTAAATAAAGGCGAGCCAGTTGGACCAATGTAAACTTTACTGTCTTCGGTATCTGTTCGATGTTGCTCAGCTTTTTTCACACAATCTAAAACTGCGGTGTGACCAGCTTCATTCTTGTATACACCAACACCCAAATCGATTTTTTGTGGGTTAACATCTTCTCTATATTTAGCCAACAATCCTAAAATTGGATCGGCTGGCAAAGCTTTCAAACGACCAAACATGACTCCGTTTACCTTATTTCTGATGGACTTTTTTCAATAATTACGCCGTCGTAATTATTTTATCATATAGCCCTAGATTTAAAGAGCTAGCATAGCTTAAATATAGGGGTAAACTAAAGCATTTTGTGTGAAAAAAAACAGTTGGTTTTATGCCAATTGGCACTATCAAATAACGAGGGAGTTTATGAATGTTTTCTGTGGAGGTTACAAAGTTTGTCAATCTGACAAAAATGCGGCAACTTTCAGCAATTGAATCGTTACCGCATAGTGAAAATAATAAAAGTAGTGGTATTAAAAAGTCTTAGTAATAGCAGCAATCAAACCAATAACTCCGCCAAATACACCACCCCAAACGACTAACCAACCTAAGTGTTTTCTGATCATCGTTTGAATAATATCTTTAACTAATACAGGAGTTAATTCGTTAAGGCGTTGTTCAATAATATCACTAACTTTCTCTTGCATGCCTTCAATTACATTGGGTTGCTCAAGTTCAGTACGCAACATTGCATTGAATTCGTCACCTTGTGTTATTTCGCTAACCGTAACTTTCATTTTTGCAATAAAAGGTTCTTTTAGGGGAACTAATGCTTCACTACCGCCAACCATCGCTAACATGCCACCAAATGAGGAATTTTCAATAACATCAACTAAGCTATCAAAAGCCGGAGCTAAGTCGACTTTTTCGATGACCGGTGATAAATCGATAGCCTTAGCTGTGCCTGATTCACTCGTTAAAAAGCGGTCAATATTTTCTTTGGTAAAAAATTGTTCCATCATTAAATTACGAATACCTGCTTTAAAGTCTTCAAAGCGGGCAGGAATTACGCCTGAGCCATATAAACCTGGAACTTTTTCAAAGAGCATATGCACGGCTAGCCAGTTAGTTATTGCACCAGAAAGCGCAAATAAACCAATAGTAAATACTATAGGTTGGGCAAGAAAATAGCCTACAACAGTTAACGCTAGGGCAATAAGGTTAGTGATAATGCTTTTATTCACAATAAAATCCATCAAAAGGTTAAATATTTTCGGGCATAATAACAACTTTGGCTAATGCCAAGCAATAAAGTAATTAACTTTAGCTCTCTCGTAGGTAATAATTACCACAGTTGTCTGAATTGTTTTTGTTGAATGAGTGAGAATGTTGATGAAAAAAATTATGATGCTAGCCAGCTTGTTAATTATTAATTCATGTGGCGCAGCTGATTCAGGAGAAATTCAATGGCGTCAATTAGAGCTGCAAAATACAATCTTGATGACCTTACCCCAAGGAAAGGTGGTTGTTGAATTAACACCCCAATTTTCACCTAATCATGTTGCACGATTTAAAACACTCGCTCAAGAAGACTTTTATCAAAACACTTCATTTTATCGTGTTATTGAAGGTTTTGTTGCTCAAGCAGGTCCAAAAGATGGGAGTGATAAAGATAAATCTATCACTAAGTTGGCTATCGAAGACCAATGGACCACTAATAAAAGCTTTTCTTTTACACCCGTACAACAGCAGGATTTATTTGCAGAGCAAACAGGTTTTAAAGATGGCTTTGCTATTGGTTATTCAGCGAAAGAGCAAAAAGCTTGGTTAACCCATTGTCCAGGGACGTTAGCAATGGCGCGTGAAACAGGCAAAGATACTGCGACAAGTCATTTTTATTTTTCAATTGGTCAAGCGCCTCGCTATTTAGATCGCAACATGACAATTTTCGGTCGGGTAGTTTATGGTATGGAACATATACAATCGATTAAAAGAACATCAACCATTGAAGGTGAATTTGCCGTAGATAGCCGAGATCATACTAAAATTATTGATATTCAACTGATGTCTGAACTGCCAAAGGCGCAGCAACTGATTATTGAAGTGGAGGATACCGGCAGCGAAGGTTTTGCGAAACGGTTAGTAAAAACACGCCACCGTGATAATGATTTCTTTTACCATAAACCACCACCTGTTTTAGATGTCTGTCAAATAGTTGTGCGAAGTCGATTAGGTGAAATTTAAATTCAGCACTAATACAGTAAATTCAGGTGATTTATATAATTTTATCGCTTATTTTAATATAATAATTCGAGTATAGCGTTCTATATTATTGCCATAAAGGAAGGTTACCGCAGTTATGATTATTCATTTTTATTCCAATAAAAGGTTTTTACTATTTATTGGGCTTATCATACTTTTCACTCCTGTTGCTTGGGCAGATATACAGCCGCGAAGTGCAAGTTTAAATTATTCTCAAAAATCCTTGTTTAATGCGGGAAATCCAGCTGCAGCAGCATTGGTTATTGAGTTAGATGATCCACAAGTTATGAAAGGCGGCGCTATAGAAATTGGCGGTGGTCTTGAATATGGCGATTTGGATGATTTATTTGATAAGATTGATGAATTATCGAGTGATTTCAAGTCACCTAGTGATACTAGTGGTATAGATATTCCCACATCAATTGAAGGCTCAAATACAGATTACACATGGGATAATTTATTACTGGAATATCCTGACTTGGAAGATAGAGTGGGGGCGATAAAAAACAAAGCGGTGGCTTCAGCTGCGCTGCTTGCTATTATCGCGGCTGAAGGATATGGAAAAGCAGAAGCGACCAGTGAAGCGAGTTTTATTCTCAATGATAATTTATACAAGGGTACGCTGTTGATGGGCTTATCCTTTAAAGGTAATGCCAGAGCTACCGGACTTTTTGAAAATATTGAATTTGATGCCGAACAAGCAAAAAGTGCATTAGAAAGCTTACCTAGCTTTTCTGAAAATGATCCCGTACAAACGTTAGATTTATCTGGTGGTATTACACTATTTTATAATCCTCAAAATAAAAAAACTAAATTTACGATAGATAATGACAGTTTATTGCTAATTAAAGCGACTAAAATTGCACAATTTTCCCTATCGTATAGCCATAAAGCATTTGAGAACGACTTAGGTCAATTATATTGGGGAGTAAAACCTTCATTTTATCGGGTCGGCTTAACAAATGTCAGCGCGCGTCTTGGTGAAATTACAGACTCTGAAGCATTATTTGATGATATTAGAAATACCAATTTTATTTATAAAAATGGCTTTGACATGGATCTTGGCCTCGTTTGGTCGTCATTGCATTATCAAGTAGGGATGTCAGTTACCAACTTGATAGAACAGACATTTAAATACCCAGAAATAGATGAATCAGCTTTCCAATCTACTGAAATATTAAAAAAAGTTGATTTTAATAAAGAATTTACCATGCAGCGTCAAGTGAGATTAGAAGCCGGTATTTTTACCGAGCAAAGAGATTGGAGCCTGCATGCAGAAATAGATGCAAATCCTGTTGAAGATCCAATGAGAGATAAGTATCAGTGGGCAACCTTAACCGCAGGTTATGCAACCGATAGTTGGTGGCTGCCCAGTGCAAGAGTCGGTTTAAGTCGAAATTTAGCAGGGACTAAACTCAGTTATTTAAACGCTGGCATTACAGTAATGAAGTTTATCAACCTAGATATAGCCACCACTTTAGATACGGTTAATTTAGAAGGAGATAAAATAAGACGTGGTATAAATGTTAGATTGGGTGTTCAGTTTGAATACTAGCTGTATATCGAATTGCGATTATGTCAAACACTCTTTCGCCATCAGGGGTTTGAACTACGACTTCATCATCAACTTGCTTACCTAAAAGCGCTCTTGCCATAGGAGAATCAATACTGATGTCCCCTTGCTTTACATCCCACTCGTCTGGGCCGACTAATCGATAAACCTTAGTTTCATCGTCTTCATTGATCAGTGTTACCCAAGCGCCAAAGAACACTTTACCTTCTTGCTGCTTTTCAGGGTATACAATGGTTAAATCATCGAGTCGCTTCATTAAAAAACGAACGCGCCTGTCAATTTCTCTTAATCGCTTTTTGCCATAAATGTATTCGGCATTTTCACTACGATCACCTTGGGCTGCGGCCTCTGAGACTGAACGAGTAATTCTAGGACGCTCGTCTTTCCAAAGAAATTTTAATTCTTGATCGAGTCGATCCCAACCCGCTCTAGTGATGTAGTTTGATTTTTTCATGATCTAGTCATTAATCGTTAACCGTTTGAAATTGTATTATATGTATAATTTCACTCAGTTACACGCCTTAATCACTAATGGCGAACATCAAGGCTGGAAGTAATATTAATTACACCTTCCTCGTTGATGGTTGCAGTTTTATTATTTAAATGCAAAACCGCAATTACCCTAGAGTAAACGTTGCGAGTAAAACTTAATGTATAACCAAATTGCCCTAAACTCGATAGGGAAAATTGCTGAGCTAATGTCAATTGATCCCACATAGTGTCTAAACAAGGTGGCTCTGTCATTCTACGATCGTTAGTTGCTTTGGTTTGTTGAGTTGTCTCTATCGTTGAACATTGCATAATTCTATCTCTTACTTTTTTTAGTTAACTTTAATAATAAATAAAAGCTTAAATGTTACTGTATGGAGCTGTTGTTAAAATGTTATTTTTTGTACGTAAAACAAACAGTAAATGGTGGTAAGTTTTTAGCACTGCCTTTCAGTAAAATTACTGATAGAATGCGCTTAATATTAAGATGATTAACAACGGATTTTCGATTCAATGATGTCAATCGCAGAACAAATTGCTCAAGAACTAAATGTACAAACCTCACAAATTAATTCAGCAATCGCATTATTGGATGACGGCGCAACCGTCCCTTTTATTGCGCGCTATCGTAAAGAAGCAACGAATGGTTTGGACGATAATCATCTGCGCCACCTGCATCAGCGCTTAAATTATTTACGTGAATTAAACGATCGTCGAGCGTTAATTTTATCGACAATTGATCAACAAGGTAAATTAACGCCAGCGCTGCAAAAAGAGCTTGAACAAGCAGACAATAAAACCCGTTTAGAAGATTTATATCTGCCCTATCGTCCCAAGCGCCGAACAAAAGGGCAAATCGCCATTGAGGCTGGGTTAGAGCCATTAGCGAATAAGCTATATCAGAACTGGTTATTAGTACCAGAAGATGAGGCTCAAGCATTTATTAATAAAGATGCAGGTTTTATAGATGAAAAATCTGTGCTTGAAGGAGTGCTTTATATTCTGATTGAACGCTTTGCTGAAGACGCTAACTTGTTACAAAAATTGCGTAAACATTTGTTAAAACAAGCGCATCTCACCAGTAAAATGGCTAAAGGTAAACAACAAGAAGGTGCCAAGTTTAAAGACTATTTTGAGCATTCTGAAAAATTAAAATCGGTACCGTCTCATCGCATGTTAGCTATGTTACGCGGTCGAAATGAAGGCTGCTTACAATTAAATATTGAAGTGGATCCAGGACAAGCCGCTAATGAGCACTCTAGCGCGGAGCAACTAATTTCAGAGCATTATAATTTGCGTTTAACTTCGCAAGCAGGCGCAAAATTTTTAACTAAAGTAGTAAGAAGTGCCTGGAAAATTAAGCTGTCTCCTACTTTAGAGACTGACTTGTTAGGCAACTTAAAAGAACAAGCGGAAGTTGAAGCTATTAAGGTTTTTGCAACCAATTTAAATGATGTATTAATGGCGGCACCTGCGGGTCCTAAAACGACTTTAGGTTTAGATCCCGGTTTACGTACGGGTTGTAAAATAGCGATTGTTGATGGTACTGGGAAACTAGTACATACCGCGACGATATTCCCGCATGCTCCGCAAAATCATTGGGATAAATCAGTGCGTACATTAGTGAATTTATGTGTGCAGCATAAAGTTGAACTGGTCGCTATAGGTAACGGCACAGCTTCAAGGGAAAGCGATAAACTTATCGGTGAAGTGATAAGTACCTTGAAAGAAAAGCATCAAGCACAATCGCCTGATAGTGCCGCGCCAAGTGTTGCTAAAATTATTGTCAGTGAAGCAGGGGCGTCTGTTTACTCCGCCTCTGAACTTGCTGCAAGTGAATTTCCAGAGCTAGATGTTTCAATTAGAGGTGCAGTTTCAATTGCTCGCCGTTTACAAGATCCATTAGCTGAGTTAGTGAAAATAGACCCTAAAGCAATTGGTGTAGGCCAATATCAACATGATGTTAGTCAAAGCCAGTTAAGCTCATCGTTAGATAATGTGATTGAAGATTGCGTAAACGCTGTCGGGGTTGATTTAAATAGTGCCTCTGCACCATTATTAATGCGAGTGTCAGGTTTAAATAAAACTATGGCACAAAATGTGGTGAATTACCGTGATGAACATGGCCGATTTAATAACCGAAAAGAATTAAAAAAAGTCCCTCGTTTAGGCCCTAAAGCCTTCGAACAAGCCGCAGGTTTTTTACGTATTTTCGACGGGAACAACCCTTTAGATACCTCAGGCGTTCACCCTGAAACTTACCCGATTGTTGAAGCGATTATCGCTAAACTCAACCTAGATACAAAATCTGTTATTGGCAATAAAACCGTACAAGAAAAACTAAATGTGGCCGAATTTGTTCAAGACATCAGTAGTAAGGGTTATGCAGCAGGCCACTTTGGAGAGTTAACGGTTACAGACATTATAAATGAGTTAGAAAAACCTAGTCGTGATCCTCGCCCAGAATTTAAAACAGCGACCTTTAAAGAGGGAGTTAACACAGTTGCCGATTTAACGGTGGGAATGATTTTAGAGGGGGTAATTTCAAATGTTGCTAACTTTGGTGCTTTTGTTGATATTGGCGTGCATCAAGACGGCTTAGTACATATATCGTCATTAACGAATAAATTTGTTAGCGATCCACGAGAGATTGTCAAAGCAGGTGATATTGTTAAAGTGAAAGTGGTGGAAGTTGATGCACCGCGTAAGCGTATTAGCTTAACTATGCGCTTAGACGAGACAACCCAAGCTAGTAATAACTCGAAAACCTCTAGCCAACTTCCTGTTAAAGAAAGAAAAGTTACCAATAAAAACGTGCAAAATAAGCATAACGAAAGATCCCATAAACCGCGTAAAGCAAAAGATGAAAGCAATGCTGCTATGGGTAATGCGTTTGCCGATGCCTTTGCCAAACTAAAAAAATAAATGATTCCAAATAAAATATTGACAATGCAAATGAGAATGATTACTATTTAGTTGTTGTCGCATTATCTCTGGTTGCTCTCTAGATTTTTGCGGCAACAATAATTCGTTTGCTTGACTGTTATGCCTAGGACACATAGCGGTTAAGGCACGAATTATTGTTCTCTTCTAGCGACACTAAAGAGAAACTTTTGATGGTATCAGCCAGCTGTATTTCAGCTGGTTTTTTTTTGCTTATATTTTAATTCATAGACATAAAAAAAGAGAAGCCGAAACTTCTCTAAAAAACCTCAAAAGAGGTTACTACGCAAGGTTGAACTTTTTAATGTATCACTTTTCAGAGCACACTTTATAAAACATACTTCGCTGAGAATTGCAGATACATAGAGTCAGAATCAGTATCATCTTGAAGGTATTGACCTACTTCTGCACCGAAAGATAAGCTAGGCGTGTAGTTCTTGAAAATATTCACACCCCAATGGCTACGATCAGCATCGGTTATGTCAGTAGTAATATTACCGTAAAACACTGAGCTTCGAGTGTCTTTGGTCCAATGATGACGATACGCCATCATAAAAGATAACGACTCTTCTGCTTCAGTCCCTACTATATCTTGTTGTGCTGTTACGCCAACATAACGACCGGTATTACCGCCATGAATTTGAAAGCGAAAATCATCTTTACCGAAGGTTTTAATTTGTCCAGCTACAGAATAACCTAATGCCGTTTCAGACTCACTTTCTCCTGAGGGAGTTTGTGCTGGGTTACTGTTTAATTGTCTGAACAAACCCGCCACGGAAACATTACCCCAATCGCCATTGAAGGTGTATTTGGCTATAACATCAGGGAGTGAGTCTTGGGATGCATCACCGCCGTACGATTCTGGATTTTCTAAGGACACTTGAACATTACCCATGGTATAGCGAATTTGTGTATTGCGCACGAAAGCCTCACCAACCATTGGGCCGGCAAAATCAGCAGTTTCAGGCAGTGCACTAGTGTTCATAAAAGTGGTCCAAGTTTGACCAATTAAAATGTCTTTGTATTTAATAAACGCATGACGTAGTCGAGGGTGAACAGAGTTAGAAATAATTTCATTACCGCCACCGCCGTAAAAATCCATTTCAATAAATCCAGTTACATCACCGTGTACATATTTGGTATTAAAACGAGTTTCGTTGGCAAACATTTTAAATTGCGAACTGTCGGCAACAACAGGAGCTGAGCCTGTCCAAAAATCTTTATAGCCTGCTGTACCGTCTACATATCGGGTATCAATTTTAATATAACCACCAAACGTTAAGGTGTCGTCTTCTGAAATTTTAAACTCATAACTGGCATTAGCAGCACCGGCCATTGTTAATAATCCCGTTGCTAATAATAGTTTTGTTTTGTTAAACATTTTATCTTCCCCATGATCAAAAAATAGCCAAAGCCTTATACTGCTAACTTTTTTGGCGGTGTTTTATTATTTTTTACTTGGTTACTAACATAGTGAATAAAATTACAATTTGTAATTAGACCTAAGTCTAAGACATAAAATAAATATAGAAGATGACGTGAATAGTCGAATTTTATGAGCTGGACAGCAAAAGAATATTGTTATCGAAGTCACATATTTTGTTATTTCGATAGCGTTTAAGAGGCGGCTCTATTGTTTAATTGAAACGCGTTTATAGTAATTTTTTAAGGGTTACGTCGCTCTCACGGTTTTGAGCAATAAACAATTCAGCGGTAGCAATTGCATCGTTTAATGCGTTATGAGCAAAGTGGTTGGGTAAGCCTTTTTTTTGTCGAAGCGATGAAAGCCTCAGCTCTGACGGATCGTAAGCAACATCGCGTCTGTCCAGTTTTCGTTTTGCAATTGCTAAAGTATCAAGCATTAAAAAAGGTGGTGCAAAGCCGTAAAGCTCCAGACACGCTTGCTTTAAAAATTGCTTCTCAATTCGAGCAAAATGCACCAACATTACTTTTCCAGCTAATGCTTTTAATAATTGTTCAACGACTGTTTTTAATGGTTGCCCTTTTGAGCGTTGCTCGTCGGTTATTTGATGTATGATGACATTGTCTGCCGATAAATCACTTTGCGTGTTAATAATTTGATGGTAGCTACTACCGAGCTTTATTTGTTGATGCACAATTTCAACAAACCCAACGCTGAGCAATTTATCATTAATGGCATTTAAGCCTGTGGTCTCAAAATCTACCGACAAGATTGGTAGATCTTTAATTAATGTATTCATGTTCGGTAAAGGGACGGCTAAATAGTCTTTTAGGGCGCCATCAGGTACTTTCTTTAATAAGCGTTTACGTTGTGCTTCATAGCTTAGTAGCCAATTAAGTAACATTTTTGAGGTCCTATCTCACTGCCGATTGACGATGATCTTGCAGCGTTTTAATAACCTTAAATGCATCTTTTAAATGCTCACGTTCCAGTTTTGATATTTCTTTAGGTGAAATATAACTGTCGGGTGAAATATTATTATGCAGCTGTTTTTCTCTGTGCTTTAAGCGCACCATAGTTAAAAATTCATAGGCATCTATTAAATTGTCTGCAGAGGCTCGACTTAATGACCCTGTCCCTGCGGCTTGTTGAATACGCTCAATGGTATTAACCGCGGTAATGCCTTCTGATAACGCGTAAATTCTGGCTAAATCAACAATGGGAGCAATACCATAGTGTTTAATGTCTAATGTCGCTTTATGTTTACCATTTTGAATTAAGACGAAATCTCTAAAAAAACCAAGCGGTGGTCTAAAGCTTAGTGCGTTAGCGGTTAAATGGGCAATAAACAAGGTGTTTGTTTGGGTTTTTTTCAGCATGTTTTCACGTACTTCACTCAATAAACTGGTATCGCCATACACGGTCGTTAAATCAAAAAATACACTACTAAACAATAACGCTGACGGATTTGGGGTATCGATCCATTGATCAAAATAATGCTGCCATTGGCTTTGTGTTTGTCGCCATTTGGGGTTCGTTGCCATGATATCGCCAGGGCAATAGACAAAACCACATTTGGCTAATCCATCACAGACAAAGGTTGCCAGTTGACTGAAATATTGATCGTCTTCTGCTGTCATATTATCAGAGATAATAAGTGCATTGTCTTGATCAGAGTGAGCTAGTTGTTCTTGTCGTGCTTGAGATCCTGCTGCTAACCAAGCATAGGGAACAGGAGCAGGTCCTAAATTGGCTTCTGCTAGTTCTATTAAACGGGCAGTAAAAGCCATTGCAATAGCGCTGATACTTTTGCCAATATGATCGGCACTTGTTCCTAGCTTTGTTAGCTTAATTTGTAACTTGGTCAAAAGATGGCTAATTTTTACTAACTCATCAATGCTATGGGCTTTATGAATAATACTGGTTAAGTTAATAGCATTATGGCCTTCGTTATTAATTAAATCGGTAACGGTTACCATACCGACAAGCTTTGCGTTTTCAGTAATCGGTAAATGTTGAATATGTTTACTTGTCATCGCGATTAATGCATCGAAGGCATTACTTTTAATATCAATAGTCGTGATATCACGAGTCATTATTTCACTGACTAGACTTGTTATCGGCAACCCTTGTGCAACGCAACGTTGACGGATATCTTTATCGGTTATTATTCCTGCTGGTTGAGTCATATTGGCGTTTTTATTAATGACAACTAAACAGGAAAAGCCTAGTTCGGTCATTTTTATGGCGGCACTTTGAATGCTAGCGTCGGCTGAAATTGTGGCAATGGGGTGGCGATAAAAGTCTTTGACCGAGGTATTACTTAACGATGAAGCTAAGATGGCTTGTTCGTTAATTTCGAGCATACGGTTATTGAGACGCTGAGCGGAATTTTGTTCGAAAAAAGCACTGATTTCAGGTGTGTTGTTTACTAAAGCTTTTAAGGTCTGATAATCAATACAATAAAGTAAAGCATCTTCTTCAACCATCACGCATGTCGTTGAGTTTACCCTTTGGCTTTTATTGGCGTTGTTAGGTTCATCACGGCAAAAAACAGTACACATGTCTCCTTCGCCGTATTTAGCAATTAAGGTCTGATCTGCGGCTAAATAAGCTAAAGCGCCTTTTCGTAAAATATATAATTGAGCCGCTTGCTCTGTATTGCGTGGAATTCTTTCCCCGGCACGTAGGTAAGTAATACTAATTTCCCGCACCAATTTATCGATGACTTCTTGAGAAAGTAAGTCAAAAGGAGGGATTTTCTCTACAAAAGCTGTAATTTCAGATAAATCTGCGTCCATAGTTATTACTTATTTTTAATACCGTATGATGAACAATTTAGTGTCGTTCAACAGTTTAAGTCAATATTAAAGATGCAGATCTAGACTAAAGTTTAATACCCGTTAAAAAGGATGCTTGCTAGTGTGTTTATTAGGATAAGTTAACTATGGATTTATTTTAATCAATTCTCTAACACAAGAGTGACGTTTAAAAGTAAATCTGCAATGAACTGCTCCTAAATTATTACAAAAATAACCAAGCGTATAAAAAAACTAAAAACGCTAACGTTGCTAGGAGAATATTGTGGAAGAGAAAACATATTGGCAGGAGAATCTGCGCTTAATATTAATATGTCTCGTCATTTGGTTTGTTGTTTCATTTGGCTTTGGCTTGTTATTAGTAGAACCGCTGAATTCAATTCGCCTTGGGGGGTACAAGCTCGGTTTCTGGTTTGCTCAACAGGGATCTATCTATACATTTGTTGGTTTAATTTTTTGGTATTCTAAAAAAATGAACGAGCTCGATAAAAAATACCATGTGGAGGAGTCATAATGGATGAGTTAAAACTTTATACTTATATCGCTGTTTTCGGCTCATTTGCGCTTTACTTTGGTATTGCATGGTGGGCACGTGCGGGCTCTACCAGTGATTTTTATGTTGCTGGTGGCGGTATAACGCCAATGCAAAATGGTATGGCGATTGGTGCTGACTGGATGAGCGCGGCGTCGTTTATTTCAATGGCAGGTATGATCGCATTTTTAGGTTACGGTGGCTCGGTATTTTTAATGGGTTGGACCGGCGGCTATGTACTATTGGCTATGTTACTTGCCCCTTACATGCGCAAACACGGTAAATTTACTGTTCCTGAATTTATTTCGGATCGTTATTACTCAAAAACGGCTCGTATTGTTGCTGTGGTTTGTTTAATTATTGCCTCCCTTACCTACATCATTGGTCAAATGAAAGGGGTTGGGGTTGCCTTCTCACGCTTCTTAGAAGTTGATTATGGTTTAGGATTAGGCATAGGTATGTTTGTAGTTTGGGTATATGCAGTACTTGGCGGTATGAAAGGTATTACTTACACACAAATCGCACAATATTGTGTAATGATATTTGCTTACACCATTCCTGCTGTTTTCATCTCTTTACAATTAACAGGTAACCCAATCCCTCAACTTGGTTTAGGTAGCACGTTAGCGGATGGTAGCGGTGTTTATTTACTCGACAAGCTTGATTTAGTGATAACGGAATTAGGCTTTAAAGAATATACTACCGATAACATGGGCGGCACTTTAAATATGTTCGCTTATACCATGTCGTTAATGATTGGTACGGCGGGTCTTCCTCACGTAATTATGCGCTTCTTTACCGTTCCTTCAGCACAAGCAGCGCGTTCTTCAGCAGGTTATGCCTTAGTATTTATTGCATTACTGTATACCGTTGCTCCTGCAGTTGGCGCTATGGCACGTTTAAACTTAATGAATACTATTGAGCCAGTTGCTGGTCAAAATCTAGAATATTCAGAACGTCCACAGTGGTTTAAAGACTGGGAAAAAACAGGCTTATTACAATTTGAAGATAAAAATGGTGACGGTAAAGTACAATACACCGCTGATAAAGCTACCAATGAAATGGTGAAAGTTGATAATGATATTATGGTACTTGCTAACCCGGCTATCGCGAATTTACCTAACTGGGTTATCGCACTAGTTGCCGCGGGTGGTTTAGCTGCAGCGCTTTCAACCGCAGCAGGTCTATTGTTGGCCATATCATCGTCCATTTCTCATGATTTAATGAAAGGGGTACTTACGCCTGACTTATCAGAGAAAAATGAGTTGCTTTCAGGTCGAATAGTGATGACATTGGCGATATTAGTTTCAGGTTATTTGGGGCTGCATCCGCCTGGGTTTGCCGCAGGAACAGTGGCACTTGCCTTTGGTTTAGCAGCATCGTCAATATTCCCTGCACTTATGATGGGCATCTTCTCTAAAACCATGAGTGGTACTGCAGCAGTTGCTGGTATGTGTTCTGGTATTGGCATTACAATGTTGTATGTTTTCCAACATAAAGGCTTATTATTTATTGAGGGAACTTCGTTCTTAGGCTCAATGGAACCAAACTGGTTCTTTGGTATTTCACCAAATGCCTTTGGTGCAGTTGGCGCTATTGTTAACTTTGCGGTAGCATTTGCCGTACTCAAAGTAACAGGTCCAGCACCAGCAAATGTTCAAGCTATGGTTGAGAATATGCGTACACCAGGTGGCACAGCTGCGGTTAGTGATCACTAGAGTTAACGCATTATCAAATTAGCTTTACATCAAGTTTAATAATAGGAGTTGCAAGTGACCAACTTGCGCTCCTTTTTTATTGTTAGCAATGGAAGATTAATTATCAATGAGTAGACACACTAAAGTAGCCTTTATGGTTGCACCCATTCTAGCGGTTCTGGGTTTTATCGCCGCTGATTTTTATGAAGAAAACAAAGCAAATAAAGAAAAAATAGTACAACTTTTTCCGGTAGGGCATTGTGATGTTATTAATGAAAGTTGTATTTTAAAAGCAGGCGAGTTTGAAATCAGCATTTATGATAAAAGTGGCAAAACCACAGTAAACACGACATTTCCGCTGGACAGCGCTACTTTATTCTTAGTGAATAAAGACAACCACGCAACGGAATATCCTCTGGGTATGATTGAAAGTCCTTATTATTGGCATGCCAATACTCAGCTAAGAGAGCTAATTGAAGCGCAAGGGCAAAGCTATAAAATGCGGTTAATCGCCAATATTAAAGGTGGTCGTTATATTTCAGAGTTTTATACGCAAACGACTCAATAATCACGACTTTTAACTGACAATTACAAAGAAAGCGAATAATATCTAGTGATATGTCGCATCGTATTGAGCAATTATGTTTCCTAACTGGCAATTAATTACCTTAAGTTTAACCTACATTGGTTTGCTATTTTTAATCGCTTATTTAGGGGATAAATATCGACATAGTTTAATTAAAAAATCTCAACCGATTATTTACGCCCTTACCTTAGGTGTTTATTGTACGTCATGGAGTTTTTTGGGGACAACAGGGCAAGCTTCCACTAACTTTCTTTCGCATTTACCGATATACCTAGCACCGATAGTTTTATTCGTATTTGCCTGGCCTTTTATTCAACGAATTATTCGCGTCAGCTTAAAACTTAATTTAACGTCTATTGCAGATTTGCTGGCGGCTCGCTTTGGTAAGTCTCATAAATTAGCCATGATGGTGACCATAGTTGCGTTAATCGGCACCATGCCCTACATCGCACTTCAATTAAAAGCGATTGTCTATTCTTTTGCCCAATTACAAGTTGAGCAAACCATGGTGCCATGGCGCTTTGGTTTAATTGCCAGTTTAGTGTTAGCCGGTTTTACTATTGTTTTTGGTATTCGTAATCTTGATGTCACCGAGCGCCACCCCGGTGTTATGTTAGCGATAGCTTTTGAGTCTTTAGTCAAACTGGTTGCATTTATTGCTGTTGGCTTGTTTGTTTGCTTTGTTTTGTTTGACTCGCCTATGGATATATGGCGAAAAGCAGGCGCTAATGTTTTGTTAGAACAACAACTCGCCTTACCTAATGTTACCGCTATTCTTGCGATGACCGTTATCACCATGGCGGCTTTTATTTCCTTGCCTCGTCAATTTCAAGTGATGGTCGTTGAGTTAAAAGACGAGAAAGATACTTGGTTAAGTCGCCGAATTTTTCCACTTTATTTATTGGTATTTGCTTTGTTTCCTATTCCCCTTGGTTTAGCCGGTCAATTATTGTTAGGTGATAGTGTGCCATCAGATGCTTTTGTGCTGTTTCTACCTTGGACTGACCAACAAACTTGGTTAACCCTTTTAGGATTTTTGGGCGCTATTTCTGCGGCAAGCTCTATGGTCATAATTTCGACGATAGCGTTGAGCACTATGCTCAGTAATGAAATTGTTTTTCCTATGTTATTTCGGTCATCGAAAAGCAAAAGCCGAGACTATGATCAATTTCGACTACGCTTATTAACCATACGTAAGCTGTTAGTTCTTTTAGTTATTATGCTTGGTTATGGCGTATTTTTGATGGCATCGCCCGATACCTTATCTTCTTTAGGTGAAATTGCTTTTGGCGCATTTGCCCAATTAGCACCAGCTTTAGTTGCTACTTTTTATTGGCGGCGAGCAAGTTTAACAGGCGTTTATGGTGGGATTTTAGTTGGTTTTATGTTGTGGCTAACACTTAACTTTTTACCGCAATTTGGTTTATACGCGCAGCCTTTTGAACAAGGTTTTTTACCGGTAAATACCACCGCAACATTAATGAGTTTAACGGCTAACATTATTGTTATGTGGGCTGTTTCTCAAATTAGTCGACAAAGTGTTCAAGAAAGAGTGCAAGCGTCATTATTTATGGAGTGGCAACCACCTAAGCTGTCAAATTATCATAAAAACCGTCTGCTTGATTACCGCGAGCTTGAATTATTGGTGTCTCGTTTTGTTGGCATTGATAAAGCAAAACGAAGTTTTAACCAATTTCAACAACAAGACTTTAATAAAGAAGAAGGTAATAGTAGTTATAACCAATTGTTACTCTTGCATACTGAAAAAACCTTAGCCAGTGTAATGGGGGCATCGAGTGCGCGATTAGTGCTGTCTTCGGCCCTTGATGGTAGAGAAATTGCCTTTGATGATGTAGCTACCTTGGTCGAAGATGCATCGAATCAACAACAAGTGTTTAGCCAAAATTTACTGCAAAGTGCGATAGAAAATGCCAGTGAAGGTATGTCTATTGTTGATAACAATTTAAAACTAGTGGCGTGGAATAAACGCTACCTTGATTTGTTTGATTACCCGAGTGAACTTGTGTTTGTCGGCAGCCCTATTGAAGATTTAATACGTTTTAATGTTGAGCGTGGTTTATGTGGCTCTGGCGATATTGATTTTGAAGTGAAAAAGCGATTAGATCATTTACGAACGAGCTCCTCTCATAAATCAGAGCGACAGCATCGCAGTGGGCAAGTGATCCGCATTGAAGGTAACCCTTTACCCGATGGCGGGTTTGTGATGATTTTTTCAGATATCACGGCTTTTAGAGAAGCTGAAAACGTATTAAAAGAAGCGAATCAAGATCTCGAAACACGGGTAAAAGAGCGTACTCAAAAATTGGCTCAAACCAATGAAGCATTAGCAAATGCCAGAGAAAAAGCCGAGCAAGCACACATTAAAAAAAGCCAATACCTTAAAGCTTGTAGTCATGATTTAATGCAACCACTTGAAGCTGCCCGTTTATTTACCTCTGCACTGTCTGAACAAAGCCAGTTAAATAATACGCAAATGCGGCAAGTACAAAACATCGATCATTCGTTAAAAGTGGCAAACGATTTATTGGCTGACTTGAGTGAAGTTGCCCGTATAGAAAGCGGGAACATCAAACCGCAGATCCAAAATTTTGCTTTGTCGGAGGTCTTTGACAGTTTAGCGGTTGAGTTTTCAGCTAAAGCTGAAGAATATCATGTTGAGTTTAAAGTGGTAGCCACTAGCCTTTGGATACGCTCCGATCGCAACTTACTGCATCGTATTTTACAAAACCTTATTGGAAATGCTTTTCGTTATGCAAGCCCTGGCAAAGTATTGTTGGGGGCAAGGTGTGTTAATAACACAGCGAGTATTCACATTTTAGATAATGGTCCCGGGATCCCGTTAGATAAGCAACAAATTGTTTTTGAGCAGTTTATTCAATTAGATACACCAATGAATAATAAAAACTCTATGAAGGGGTTAGGGTTAGGACTTAATATCACTCAAAGTTTTTGCCAGTTACTTCATCACCCTCTGCAGCTTAAATCTATTGAAGGCCAAGGTTGTAACTTTAGTGTTAGCACTCCTAAAGTGTCAGCTGAAACGGTAATTTCAGCTTTTAAGCCTAAGTTAAGTAGTAATTTTAAAGGGGTAACCGTGCTATGTATTGATAATGACCTTGATATTCTCAATGGCATGAAAGAGTTATTACAAGCATGGCAATGTACAGTGCATACCGCGAATTCGGTAGCATCAGCATCAGAAGTTTTTTTGGCTCACCGCGATGAAATTGCGATTTTACTGGTCGATTACCAGCTCAACCAAGGTGAAAATGGCTTGGCATTAATTAAAACACTTAGAAAAATGTGTCAGCACTATCTGCCAGCAATACTAATTACCGCCACCACAGAAATTGATATTGAAGAGAAAACGAAAAAGCATGACGTTGGCTTTATGCGTAAGTTAGTTAAACCTGCAGCACTTAGAGCGTTAATGAGCGCCAAGTTGGCGCAAAAGCTATCAGCTAACTATCTCGACTAGTGATACTCAGGAAGGCAATTCAAAACAACTAAGCAGAAAAGCCTTTGTCTGTTAAGTCCAGTTGGCCAATAGCGATCACCGCTTGAGTTCTATTACGCACGTCAAGTTTTCTAAATATCGCCGTGGCATGAGCTTTTATGGTTGCTTCTGATACGTTTAAGTCATAGGCAATCTGTTTATTTAACATGCCTTGAGCAAACATCATTAATATTCGATATTGCTGTTGAGTAAGACTTGAAACACGCTCTGCTATATTACTACTATCTTGAGAAGGCGATAGTGGTTGGAAGTTAGCGGGAAGCCATAAGTCGCCACTTAACACTTGTTGTATAGCACTAAAAATATCTTCAACAGGTGTTGATTTTGGCACAAATCCCGCCGCACCAAATTCCATAGCTTTACTCATGGTTTCTTGATCTTCGTAAGCCGAAACAATCACCACAGGAATTTGCGGGAAATGGGTACGCACATGAATTAAGGTATTAAAACCATGTGCGCCAGGAATATTAAGATCAAGCAGAACTAAATCGCTGTCATTATTGTCAGTTAATAACTGTTCTAATGCCTCAATGGTTTGTGCTTCTAACCACGTAGTTTGAGCAAACTTTGTTTTTAATGTGCTTAACAAAGCTTGCCTAAACAACGGATGATCATCAGCTATTATTATTTTTTCTGGCTGAATCATATAGTTTCCTGCTTATGTGTAATCCAAGCGTTAATTTACCCCTTTTTACTTCGAAGGAATAGCATTTAATGTGGCTAATAATAATTGCCAATATTGCGCGACAGAACTAATTTGAATTTTTTCGTCTGGCGAATGTGGAAATTTAATTGTCGGGCCAAAAGAAACCATGTCCCAATTTGGATAAGCCGTTTTAAATAAACCGCATTCTAACCCAGCATGAATCACCATAACCTCTGGAATTTTACCAAAGAGTGTTTGATAAGTATCACGTACCGTTTGCATAATGGCAGAACTCGTATCTGGCTTCCAACCAGGGTAAGCACCGCTAAAATTAATACTAGCGCCAGCTAATTCAAATAAAGATTGAATAGTCTGTTGAGTTTCTAAACGACCATCATCATGTAAAGAGCGGATCAAAGTCATCGCAAAAAATTTAGGACCTTTACAACGAATAACCCCTAAGTTTAAAGATGTTTCTACAATGCCTTCAATATCATCACTCATTCGAATAACGCCATTAGGACAAGCATTTAACGCACGTAAAATATTTTGTTGTACGCTAAGGCTCCAACACTCATTAAAATCTTCAGGAGATATTAATAGCATATCAATAGCAGTTTCTATTGAGCCTAAATTTTGGCGAATCGTATTAAGGTATTCACTTAGTGCTGCTTTAAGGGCAGGAATTTGATCTTTAGCCACGACAAAACTGGCATTAGCCTCACGAGGAATCGCATTGCGTAAACTTCCCCCATTAAGCTCAGTTAAGCGAATGCTAAACTGTTCGCTAGCCATTAATAAAAAGCGGACTAATAGCTTATTCGCATTAGCTCGTCCTGTGTGAATATCGACACCAGAATGCCCGCCTTTTAAACCGGTAATAGACAAATTAAATGCTTGGCTTTGTTCAGGAGTCGGTTCAAATGCTAAGTCAAAACTGGCTGAACCATCGATCCCGCCAGCACAGCCCATGTATACTTCGCCTTCTTGTTCGGAGTCGGTATTAATTAATATTTCACCGTCTAGCCAGCCTGACTCTAAACCAAAGGCACCGGTCATACCGGCTTCTTCATCAATGGTCACTAATACTTCAAGAGGTCCATGAGGAATATCAGTACTTGCCAATACAGCTAACGCAGAAGCTAAACCAACCCCATTATCTGCACCTAATGTTGTTCCTTGTGCGGTTACCCAATCACCATCGTTTTCGGTGACAATATAAGGGCGAATAGGATCGGTTAAAAAATCATGTTCTGTGTCATTATTTTTTTGTGGCACCATATCCATATGAGCTTGCAAGATAACGCCTTGACGGTTTTCCATGCCTGCGGTGGCTGGTTTTTTAATAATTAAATTACCTACTGCATCTTCTTTAATCGCTAAACCAAGCGCTATAGCCCATTGCTGGATCCAAGCAGAAATTTTTTGCTCATGCTTTGATGGATGTGGAATGCTGCAAATTTTTTCGAAGAGCTGCCATAAAGAAGCAGGTTCAAGGTGTGACAAAGTGCTCATTGTTTTTCCTGATAAAGTAGTATATTAATCTTGGTAATGCTGGCGTTTTATCTATGTGCTTGTTATTTACTAGCCATTAAAAATTGCCATTGATTGTTAAATTCATCACTGGGTTTTTTGGCAAAATCAGAACGAACATATTGGCTAATTTTACCTTCAGCAAATGCGACAAGTAAATTCGCTAAAGCTTGCTCACTAATGGTAAAGCCTTTGCCTTCGCGTAATTTTCTTTCGCGTAACACTTGCTTGAATTGAGACTCAAGTTTTTCAAAAAACAAATGTACTCTGGCACGTAATCTCTCATTTTCTCCCATAAGAGCATCTCCCGAAAGAATACGACACATACCAGGATTTCTTTCGGCAAATATTAATAAAACATGGAGTATATGATGACAACGAACCAATGTTTCTTTGTGATCAGTTAAGATCAAATTAATACGTGAAAAAACAGATTCCTCAATAAATTCAATTAAGCCTTCAAACATTCTCGCCTTAGAAGGAAAGTGACGATACAAAGCAGCTTCTGAAACACCTACCTCTGCCGCTAACTTAGCGGTAGTAATTCGTTGACCTTGTTCTGTTTGTAACATTAATGCTAAGCATTCTAATATTTGTTGTTTACGGTTAGGTTTTGCGTTGGCCGTCATATTTTATTATTCTCTTTTGGCTTAATTTTGATATTTTGTTGTGCTAAATGCCTATAAATAAGGCGAGCTTAGTCTTGGTATTTATTTTTTGCTTTGATAGTTGTCCGCTATAATAGCTACTAACTGGTTAGCAATTACTTGCTTACTTGCTAATGGTATTTCAATTTCATTCACTTGACCATCTTGTTGGCTAAAAATTGTGAGCGCATTGTCATCACTATTAAAACCCTGTCCAGATTGTGCGACATCGTTAGCAGCAATCATATTTAATTTTTTCTTTTGTAATTTTCCTAATGCGTATTGCGCCATGTTTTGTGTTTCAGCGGCAAACCCGACAGTAAAAGGTTTTTTATCTAGGGCTGCAACATCGGCAACAATATCAGGATTTTTTACTAAATTAAGTTGTAATGAGTCTGCGGACTTTTTGATTTTCTGTGATGAAACTTCAGCAATCCGATAGTCGGCAACAGCGGCACAAGCGATAAAAACTTGAGCAGTTTGCGCTTGCTCTAAGGCATGTTTGTGCATTTCCATCGCGCTGTTAATTGCAATTAATTGGCAATTTTTAGGCGCTTTAATTGAGACAGGACCTGAAATAATGGTTACTTTTGCGCCGGCATTTTCAGCGGCTTGTGCAATGGCATAGCCCATTTTTCCAGAGCTATGATTAGAAATGTAACGTACAGGATCAATCGCTTCTCTAGTAGGGCCTGCGGTAATGACCCAGTGTTGGTTGAGCAGCGGTTTATTTAACGTACTTGCGCTAAAAAATTCACAGCACAGGCTAACTAGGTCATCAACATCTAGCATACGGCCTAAGCCGACATCACCACAAGCTTGTTCGCCTGAACCCGGTCCCCAAATGGTAACGTCTCGCTGAGTTAACGTGGCAATGTTACTTTGTGTCGCTTTTGCATGCCACATTTGCTGGTTCATTGCAGGTGCAATCGCTATAGGTGCGGACGAAGCTAAGCACAAAGTCGACAGTAAATCATTGGCCAAGCCGCAGGCTAATTTTGCAATAACATCTGCGGTGGTTGGCGCAATAATAATTAAATCAGCCCATTTAGCTAACTCAATATGACCCATTGCCAATTCCGCTTGGGTGTCGAGCAAACTATCGGCGACACCATTACCTGAAACGGCTTGTAAGGTCATAGGGGTAATAAAGGCTTTAGCGCCTTCAGTCATGACGACTCTGATATTTGCGCCATGTTCTTTAAGGCGACGAACTAATTCGGGTGTTTTGTAGGCAGCGATACCACCTGTGATACCAAGAACAATATTTTTATCCTGAAGTATTTGCATAACCTGCTAATCTTAAAGTTATAAACGCTTGGCAATACGATAGCATTTATTGCTAATAGTTGAAATTAACAAGCGACAGATAATGACATTTTCACTGTAAACAAATGCAAGGATGCAACTATGATTAAAGATTGGCCTGATAATGAGCGCCCAAGGGAAAAACTATTAAATTTAGGGGCAGCAAGTCTCAGTGATGCAGAGCTTCTTGCTATTTTTTTGCGAACTGGATTTAAAGGTTGTCATGTGGTTGATTTAGCCAGAAATTTACTTACAAATTTTGGCAGTATTGCTGGTATTTATCAGGCTAATCAACAAGAATTTTGTGGGCAGCATGGCTTAGGAACCGCTAAGTTTGTTCAATTACAGGCGTGTTTAGAAATGTCGAAACGCTATTTAGCCGAGGAACTTAAAAAAGGGATTGCGTTAACATCATCTCAAGCTACTCGAGATTATTTAATTACCGAATTACGCCATGAAACACGAGAAGTATTCGCGGTGATGTTTTTAGACAATCAGCATCAGGTTGTGAAATTTGAGCCTATGTTTTTTGGCACTATTGATGCTGCGGCCGTTTACCCGAGAGTCGTGGTTGAACATGCATTAAAATACCACGCAGCGGCAGTAATATTAAGTCATAATCATCCATCAGGCGTTGCCGAAGCGAGTATTGCCGACAAGCAAATTACTACTCGGCTTGAACAAGCATTAGCACTAATAGATGTACGCGTATTAGATCACATTATTGTCGCAGGAAATTGTTGTTATTCATTTGCAGAAAATGGTGATATTTAATCAATAAAATGTTGCAACAAGGCTAAATGCCAGTTAATTTGAAATTAACCTTAATAACAGTTATTCAGGAGCAGCTTATGACACAAAGTAGTAATGGTGGAGTAGAGCGTCGAAAATCATTTCGTCTTGATATGGAGAAAGAGCTAGTCGATATCACTTGGACAGATGAAAAAGGTCATGAAAAAAAGAAAAAAATTGTCTGCTTGGATTTTTCTCGAGGTGGCCTAAAGCTTGATTGTGATGAGGCTATCCCTGTGTCTACTCCTGTTACAATTTTATTTAAGGCAGCTAATCCAAACGCTCAAAAATTAGATGGTAAAGTATTGCGCTGCATCGAACAAAAAAATGGCTGGTTCGAAATTGGTTTAATATTGACCTCGTAATAATTAATCACAGCCAATAATCATAAAATGCTTAATTTGAACTATAGTTAATAGTGTTATCGATCAACAGAGTGAAGGAAAAATCGAATGATGATATTAGTAGGTGGTGAGAAAGGCGGTAGTGGAAAAAGCTGTCTAGCTCAAAATTTAGCGGTATATTTTGCTCGTAATAAAAAAGCGATTGTTTTAATGGTTGATTGTGATCCACAACGCACCACATCAGACTGGATTCAAGCGCGCAATACCGACCCAACATTAACCACTATTAATTGTATTCAACTGTATGGAAAAATTCGCAACGACTTAATGAGCTTAAATCAACATTATGATTACGTTATTGTTGATTGTGGTGGGCAAGACAACCTAGCCCTTCGTGCGGCCATGTCGGTAGCAGATCATGTAGTTATTCCATTACGCCCTAAAAGGCGCGACTTAAAAACCGTACCGCATATGGAAGATATGCTGAGCACTTGTAAAATGGTAAACCCTAAATTACTCGCTTCATTTTTAATTGCACAATGTCCTGCCTTGCCTAGCCAAGGTAAACGTATTGCTGAAGCAAAAGAAGTCTGTAGCTCTTATGGCATCAATGTATTAGAAGCCGTGACATACAACCGCAATATCTACGATGATAGTGAAGAACAAGGTTCTTCAGTTATCGAGCTCGATCCAGAAGGTAAGGCCGCGCAAGAAATGATTGCCATCGCAGAGGAGTTAATGGCGATGAAACCGGATGATTCCCATGAGTTTAATTGATTTAAAAAAATCGAACACTGAAAAAACTAAAAAGAAAGATTTTACTGTCGATGAGTTTATCTCTGACGCTGAAGATTACGCTGTAGGGAAGCCTAAAGTTGTTAATGCCGATAATCTTAACCTTGAACAAGCCGTAGTCCTTGCAAAACAAAGAGCGGCGAAAAGCGATTGGCCTAAGCATGATTCTAAAAAGCTGAAGCAGTCTAAACGCCATGCGACTTTTACTTTAAGTGAAGATGCTATTTCACAGTTAGAATTACTCGCTAAAGAGAGTAAACTCGCTAAATCGCGAATTATTCGAATATTAATTAACGAACTGTGTAATGAAGAACAGCAGAAAAAACTATCACGTCTTTTAAAGTCAAAGATCGATTAAAGGATCGATATCCGTACAAGTTGTTAGCGAGATCAGATCAAATTTTCAGCGAAAAAAGGGAAAAAATCACGGTAAAATAACGGTTTTTGACTCCCTAATAGACTGTAATATAAAGATAAAAGTAATGGTTTTACTTTTAAGTTTATTATTACTAGCATTCAACATTTACTTTCTCTATAATGTGCCACCTAATTTTACGATCCTTAGGCGACGGCCTAATGGAAAAAATAGCTCGAGCTGACATTAATTTTTGGAGTGACTCACATGTCTAAAGTTTGCCAAGTAACCGGCAAGAAGCCAATGGTTGGAAACAACCGTTCGCACGCAAGAAACGCGACACGTCGTCGTTTTTTACCTAACCTTCAATCTCACCGTTTTTGGGTTGAGAGCGAAAATTGTTTCGTTAAATTACGTTTAACTCCGAAAGGAATGCGTATTATCGATAAAAAAGGCATCGATGCAGTATTAGCTGACATTCGTGCCCGTGGCGAAAAAGTTTAAGGAATCATCATGCGTGATAAAATTCGTTTAGTTTCTAGTGCTGGTACTGGCCATTTTTATACTACAGATAAAAATAAAAAGACTATGCCTGAAAAAATGGAAATCAAAAAATTCGATCCTAGAGTACGTAAGCACGTAGTCTACAAAGAAGCAAAAATTAAGTAATTTAGCTTTTTGGATTGTTAAAAACCCGGTTTTACCGGGTTTTTTATTGCCTAAAATTAAGTATGATAGTGTTTTACGACATACTCAACATGATAAATCATCAATGAAATTATCTCGAACAGCGTGGAACAACGTTATTATTATTAGTGTTATGGTGATGATTTTATTAATTAATCTAACCAATAATAAATTGTTTCCTGATACTACTGAGGCATCAACCAACGATAATGGAGAGCAGTTGGTTTTATCTGATCATGCGGTTATTTTAACGTTAACTGTCGCTAATAAATTTACTATAGAACGAGTCGGTCAATCATGGAGAATTGAATTTATCGAAAATTCAGTTGCCATTACGCCTCAGACTATCGATCAAATGATGTTAGCATGGCAAAAAAGTGCGGGATTATTACAAGCGGGCGATATTGAAATTTCAGGTCAAACAGCCATCGAAGTGATCATTACCTTAGCAGGTCAACAAGATGCCAAGCGATTAATGGTATATCCCCTTGCTGATCAACTATTAATTAAAAACATGTTAAATAATCAATGGATTGCCCTACCAATACAATTATTTCGCCAGTTACTGCCTACTCCCCTTTACCCTTAATTTAATTACGAGCTTATTTATGCCTGAGTTACCAGAAGTTGAAGTATGCCGATTAGGCATTAGTCCACATATTATTGATCAAACGGTAACTGATGTTGTTGTGCGCGTTGCTCAGTTGCGTTGGCCTATACCTGAAGAAGTAAAGTTACTTACTGGGCTTAAAGTTGAAAAAGTAGAGCGCAGAGCTAAATACTTATTGATTCGCTTTGCCACAGGGACCTTGGTTTTACATTTAGGGATGTCGGGCACTATCCGTATCATTGATAGCGCAACACCAGTCGCTAAACATGACCACTTTGACTTAACCTTCTCTCATGGTAAAACGTTGCGGCTGAATGACACTCGACGTTTTGGCGCTGTATTATGGTTCGATCAACATATAGATGAACAAGGTTTATTAACTAAAATGGGTCCTGAGCCATTAAGTGATGAATTTTCTAGTGATTACCTATTTAATAAAGCTAAAAACAGAAAAGTACCGATAAAAAGCTTTCTAATGAATAACAATGTCGTTGTTGGTGTCGGTAATATCTATGCAAATGAAGCACTATTTTTAGCGGGTATTTTACCTACCTCATTGGCTGGCAGCATTAGTGAGTCGAGATTAAAAAAGCTGACAGAAATAGTAAAAACGGTTCTGTCAAAAGCTATCACTCAAGGCGGCACAACGCTCAAAGACTTTACTCAGGCAGATGGTAAACCGGGTTATTTTGCTCAGTCTTTGTTTGTTTATGGGCGAGGTAAAGAAAAGTGTTTAAATTGTGATACAAGACTAGAAGAAATTAGGCAGTCAAATCGCAGCTCAGTGTTTTGCCCAAGCTGCCAAAGTGATTAGCTATTTTTTAAGTGCTTTTAATAGTGCAGTTTCTACTACAGGATGAACGAATTGGCTGACATCACCGCGATGTAGTGCCACTTCTTTTACTAAGGTCGATGAAATAAATGAGTTTTCTTCAGCGGGAGTTAAAAATACACTTTCTAAGTCGGGAGATAAACGGCGGTTCATATTAGCTAGCTGAAACTCGTATTCAAAATCTGACACCGCACGTAAACCACGAATTAACACTTTAGCGTTATTTTCTTCAGCAAAATCCACTAACAAACCGCTAAAACCGATCACTTTTACGTTAGGCAGGTGTTGCGTGACTTGCTCTAACATTTCAACACGGTGTGCTAATTCAAAAAGAGGTTTCTTGCTTGGACTTGCTGCTATACCCACGATAACTTCAGGAAACAAGCGGCTTGCTCGCTCTATTAAATCAGTATGGCCATTAGTTACAGGATCAAAAGTACCAGGGTAAATTGCTTTTATTGTCATAATTAGTTGTCAATTTGTGCGCCGATAGGGCTATTGTAAAGCGCATTTTTACCAAATGACAACCAACAAAACAAGTTTTATTAAAGTATTTACTCGAAAAGCTTCCAGTTTTAGTCTTTTTGATAGTATGATGGAATAATTCAATTTTAAAAATGTGACAGCGACAATTCATGAAAACACGCGATAAAATTATACAGGCGAGCATTGAATTATTTAATGAACAAGGAGAGCGAAACGTAACGACCAATCATATTGCGGCCCACCTTGGTATTAGCCCTGGAAATTTGTATTATCACTTTCGCAATAAAGAAGACATTATCTTGTCTATTTATGAAGAGTACGCCCGTAATATTGTTCTTGATACTTTTCCTCAGGTTACACCTGATGTAAAACCTCTAGATGCGATAATTTTATATATGGATGCGGTTTTTCAAGCAATGATGAAGTTTAGGTTTTTCTACAGTAACCTTCCTGTATTATTAGCGAAAAACCCTTTATTGCATGATAAGTACGTGGAAGTGCAACATATTATTACTGATCGTGTGAGCGATATGATGCTTTCTTTAAAAGGCGCTGGTGTGATTGATTTTGAAGAAAATGAGTTAGCCGATATTGTTAGTTTATTGCGATTAGTAAATACTTTTTGGTTAAGCTTTTATCAAACGCAAAATAATAAGGTAGAAATAAACGACGCGGTATTTTATCAAGGCGTATTAAAAATTCTTGTTATTATTCGACCTTACACAACCGAACTTGGATTGCCTGAGTTTATGAAAGCACGCGAATTGTATTTAAAGCGTTGTAATGAAATATTAGCAGTTGCCTAATTCCCTTAGCTTAATTAATTATATATAGTTAACAAAAAACTTTGCTTAGCTATTTTTTTAATTAGCATTAAGCGAATTTGAATTTATTGAAAAGGATATTTATATGTCGGCAGATATAGTTATTCCAGTAAGTATACTGGTTATTTTAATTTATATTGTTTTACGATTAAATCGCTCGAAGAATGCAGCTAACCGCCATAATAATTCCAACACTTATAATCAAGGTTTAAAATCTACCACTAAAATTAATCAGCTTTCTCTAGATAGTAATGACTCGGGCACCACAAATAACGCATTAGCCCAAGACAAACCTGTTTTTGAAATTCCAGCTGATTTTTTAACCTTTAAGTTAATCCCATCAGAGAAACTTGACGACAAGCAGCAAAGTATTGTCGCTGAAATTAGTCAATCTTTTCGCAAACCTCATCCTTTGTTATTGCCGTTAACACAGGGAACGTTTGAACCAAACGAGCTCTTCGATTTAATTAAAACAGATGCCGAAATGACAGCAAAGATACTTAATGCCGTTAATTCCCCCTTATTTGCTTTACGCCAACCGATAACTAATATTAATCATGCCATTATCTTTTTAGGCATCACCCAAGTTAAAAATATCGCTTTACAATTTGCGGTTCAAAATGACATGCAGTTTGAAGATAAACTACAAAATGAAGCGTATAACAAGTTATGGACAGCGAGCTATCTTGCCAGCTCATTTTGTTTACTTTTTGCCAAAGAAATGGGCGAAGACAATGCTGCAGAGTTATCAACTCTTTGTTTACTTTCATATTTAGGTGACTTGGCGATTTTATCTTATAAACCGTCAATTGCAGGTTACTACCTCGATGACTATACCTTGTATGAACGGACTAAAGTCTTTCAAAGTACCATTGGCACTAACGCGGCAGTCGTCGGTAAGCATTTAGCACAGCAATGGCAATTACCACGGTCAATTGAAGCTGGCATTGATTACAGTTTATTATTGTTAACTAATGGTACAGCGGAAAAAGAACTTTCGGGTGAGCAGCTTCGTCAAATTCTTTTATGCTATTTGTCATGCCGACTGGGTGATTTAGTGGCATTTGGCGATGTGCGTGATATTTCTAAATTAGAAGAAGTTAGCTTTGAAGCCCTTGGTGAAGTAGAGTTTTACTACACGCAGGAGAATATTAAAAAAGCGGGTCTTGATAAAATTAATAAAGTTATCGCAGACGAAAGCTTTAGAAAGAAAATTAATAAGGTTATAGAGCAAACTGCTGTTTAATCGCTTTTTTATTAAGGCTATTTTTGCATTAACTATTTTATTGAAAATAGCCTTTTAAAAGCATCTGCCAATCTTTTTCTTGCCAATAAAATTGGCTTAATTGCGTTTGCTCTTTTCTAAAAGAGCGTAATAAGCGATCTAAATTCGTTTGTTGCCAACGCGAGTCAACTGTCCTTAATTCTCCTTGATCAAAGTCTATTAACCACGCTTGGCTATGCTCATTAAGCAAAATATTATGAGCGTTTAAGTCGTGATGATAAACCCCTCTGTCATGAAAGCGTCTTATGGTTGCACCAATATGTAACCAAACAGCTTCAGGTAGTGCTTCTTTGCTTAAAAGAGCCACTAAGTCTTGCGCATTTTCTATTCTAGAGCTTAATAAGTCCGCTCGATAAAACATTCCATGTTTAACTACTTGATAAGCAACAGGCTTAGGAGCTGGTAATTGCCATGTTTGCATTTGGCTGAGCAAGCTGAACTCCTTCGCGGCTCTACTTGCTGCTACAGAAGTAAAAACGTAACTGTCTTTATTAAATTTTCCTATTAAACCGCCTCGAAAATAATGTCGTAACACCCAATGTTGCTCATGATGCTGGATAAACCAAGTGGTTCCTCTTCCTTGGGCAGAACCTGTAATAGCGTTTTGTTGTTGCCAATAAGTGGCTGATAGCATCTCAGGGCTGAAATTCTCGATTAACGCGCTATTGTACTGATAATAGCTATTGGCTGCTTTAACACTGACAATCACATCTTTCGCACAAAGTATCTCTTGTAATGCGGCGACACTTTGCTGACTTGCTCCTTGGTTATTCATCACCACTTGGTAGGCATTTTCTCCTAGTTGTTGTTGCTTACTTTCGTCATTAAGTAAGCTAAGTATAGTCTGCGCCAATTCAGATGCATGAGTAGATGTTAGTGATAAAATGCCGTGAACATCGTCAAGTTGCTGTTTAATTTCTGAAAAATTGGCCATATAAGGACCGACAATAATCGGCTTTTTAAATAGCGCAGGCTCTAAGGGATTATGACCATTTATTTCACTGAAACTGCCGCCCATAGTGACAATGTCAGATAAAGCATAAGCCGCCATTAACTCTCCGAGTGAATCGAGCAGCCATACTTGCGTTGCATCGGTAATCCTAGCTTTATTGCTTCTGGTAACCGTGTTGATTTGTTGTTCTGCACACAATTGTGCAACAGACTGAAACCGCTCTGGGTGGCGAGGAACAATAACTAGCAAAAGCTCAGGGTGAGTGGGTTGTAATTCTTTTAATACACTCAGCGCAAGTGCCTCATCGCCTTGGTGAGTGCTGGCCATGATCCATATTTTTCTACCTTGGGGTAAGAAAGCCGCTAACTCAGCTTGTTTATCTGTAATGGTTTGGTTGGCGCTAATATCAAATTTAAGGTTACCCAAACATTCACATTTTTCTTGTTTGGCACCTAGCTCGATGAAGTTTTGTAAATTAGATAACGATTGAGGCAAAATTTTATCAAAGCGATTAACGCTTGGTTTTATCAACCATAATAACTTGCGATAACTCTGCATAGAGTGAGCGGATAATCGTGCGTTAATTAGTAATAACTTAATTTTTTTATTGGCCGCTTGCGCAATAATATTTGGCCAAAGTTCCGTTTCCATAAAGACAATGGCTTGTGGCTTTAATTTTCGTAAAAACCACCAAGAACAAATAAAGATATCAATAGGAAAATAACAGTGCTGAACCTTGTCACCGAATAATTTAGTTACTTGGGCAGATCCCGTGGGGGTAAAGGTGGTTACAGTTATTGGTAAATCAGAGTAAGTAAGTAATAGCTGGTCAACAAAAGGTTTGATGGCAATAACTTCTCCAACACTGGCGGCATGCACAACAATGCCGTTAGCTTTGAAGTTATGATTTATAACACCTAAACGTTCTAATAAGCGGTGGCGAAAAGCAGTGTTCTTTCTAGATTTGATCACTAAAACGGCAAGAACTAAAGGTGAAAGCAATAGTAATATTAATCGGTAAAACAGTAGAGAGAAAAAATATTTCAAGGGATAGCTCTAGAAAAAAACTCAAAATCGATAGTTAAAGTATACCTAATACTAGCGCTTAAGTGAGTTATTTTAAAAGAATATTTTCAATGAAACCGGACTGCTCACTAGAAAAAATGAAGCGAACATCTATACTCAATAAATCATCGAACAGGAGCTTAAAATGAGAGAATGGTTTAATCAAATACAAATAAGACATGCATTAATTGCCATTATCGCAGTCTCTTTATTAACGCTTTCTATTGCGGGCATACTTCTTTCTAACAATGCCTTTACTAAGGTTTCAGAACAAAGCATAGCGTCTGATTTACTGCCAAATCAACTAGAAAAAGTAGCGGCTAGAATTAGGTACCAACTGAGCACTCCGCTAGTTTTGTCGCAAAGCATCAGCCAAAACAAATTTCTTATTGATTGGGCGCTAGCAGGCGAGCCAGAAGATGAGTTGCAACAAGTTATCGACTTTTTAAGCTTAATGCAGCAAGAAAACAATGCGCTTTCTGTCTATTGGGTGTCTAACTTATCTAAAAACTATATCACCCAAGAAGGTATTATCAGAACTTTAGACAGTGACAATGATCAATGGTTTGATACGTTTTTAACCAGCGATAATAATTTTGAAATAGCATTCGATGAAGAAGCAGGAAAGTCAGGACTTATTGCTTTTGTTAATTATCGCGTTACTTATCAAGGGCAAAATTTAGCGGTTGTTGGTTTGGGTTACAAAGTAGGACAGGTCAGCGCCGATATTTTAACGAATAAGGTCGGCGAAACAGGCTATGTTTTTGTTACCGATAATAGCGGTAAGGTCATTATTCACCCTAGTATTACAGCTAAAGCGAATAAAAATTTACGTGAGTTTGACGGCTTTGCCAGCGCATCTAGTCAATTATTAACGTCGAGATCTGACTATGTTTTTGACCAAGTTACTCATAAAAATACTGATTATTATGTTGCCAGTATTGGTTTGCCTGAATTTAATTGGAAGGTGCTCGCGATGTTACCAGTAGATGAGCCTATGTCGGCTGTGCGTTCGGCATTGTCGCAAACGGCATTATTAAATCTAGTGATTGCCATTGGTTTTATCTTTTTAATGAGTATTGTCGCCAGACGTATTACTAAACCTATTGTAGACATTGGTGATCGGTTACTGGAGATGGCGCAGCGTGGTGGCGACTTAACACAACAACTTGATGAAAGCCGCAAAGATGAATTGGGGCTATTAGCTCAAGGATTTAACGCTATTATTGAGAAAGTGCGAAACATAATGATCGATATAAAAGGAACTGAAGCTACGATGGCATCGTCTTTTATTTCACTCAATTCTATGGCCGATAATATTGACGAAAACGCCAAATCTCAGCAATTAGAGTCAGACTCGGTAGCCACAGCAACAACACAAATGAACCAAAGTATTCAAGAAGTTAGTAATTTAGCCGGCAGTACTGCCGATAAAACCGAAGTCACACAAACGCAAGTCGAAGAGATTAACCAACAAGTTCGAGATACCAACAATGCCATGCAACAGCTAGATGTGAGTAACGCAGATACGCAACAAAAAATTCAAGCCTTGGCCGATCAAACTCAAATCATTAGCTCTGTGGTCGAAACGATTAGTAGTATTTCCGAGCAAACAAATTTATTAGCCTTAAATGCAGCCATTGAAGCCGCACGAGCCGGTGAGCAAGGACGTGGTTTTGCTGTAGTTGCTGATGAAGTAAGATCGCTAGCAGGGAGAACAAAAAATTCCACAGGCGAAATTAAGGATGTTATTGAGAAGCTTCAACAACAAGCTCAAGAAACAGTAAAAGCGATGGCACAAAATGGCTTATTAGCAAAAGAGGGCTTAGAAAAAACGAATGTTGCTAGCGATGCGTTAAATTCAGTAGTCGTGGAAATTAGTGAAATTGCTAACATGAATACTTCAGTCGCCAGTGCAACCAACGAGCAGTCTAACGTAATTGGCGAGCTAAATGTTAACATTACTCGTATTGCCGATATGTCAACTAAAGTGGTGGACTTATCACAAGATACCAAGTCAGTGCTTGAAGATCTTGATGAGCAAAAAACGCGTTTACAGCAGTTAGTTGCTCAATTTAAAACGAATTAATCAGCTAAAAAAACAAAAACATAGCGTGAATTAACAAGTGAAACCAAGGTTCATGGCATCGAGTAATTTTAACCACAAGCCGCGTTTACCGTTATTTTGATCGGCTTTAACTAAAGCTTTTTGCGTAAATTTAACACCAAACCAACGAAAGGGTTCAGGAGCCCATGGCATAGGTTTTTTAGTGACAAACTGCATTTGCAATATATCGCTTGGCTGATAGCCTAATAATTCAATACCTATTCTGGCACCAAAACGTGTCGCACCAACACCTAAACCTGTATAACCTACCGCCCAAGCAAGACGCCCATTGTATGTAGCACCT
Source organism: Colwellia sp. SU-HH01217 (assembly GCF_057543495.1). Classification (NCBI taxonomy): domain Bacteria; kingdom Pseudomonadati; phylum Pseudomonadota; class Gammaproteobacteria; order Alteromonadales; family Colwelliaceae; genus Colwellia; species Colwellia sp. SU-HH01217. The sequence goes on from NZ_BAAJLX010000014.1 coordinate 99,942, forward strand.
GGCACCATACAAAAACGCGTAGAGGTGGCAATAACACCACTCCAACGATGGCTAAATTTTACGCCTGCCAATTGTGGAAAGGTTTCAAAAAATTCTTTCGACAATTGTTCAAATAATGCTGGTTTATCGGCACATCTAGTTATGTCAGTGTCTTTGTTGAAATAATAGCGAACTGCTCCGCCGCCGCCCCAGGTAATTCTATTGTCTTGGGTCATTCGGTAGTAATGAAACATATTCGCATGATTACCAATAGCATGTCGAGATTTGTGCCAACGAATACTTGCTAGCTGTTCATCGGTTAAAGGTTCAGTCGCTAATTGATAATCCCACACAGGAATTGTGGTCCGTCGAACGGCAGCTACAGGGTTGTGATAGGCATTGGTTGCCATTAACACTTTATCGCTTTCAATAGTAAATGTAAGCGCTGTAGAGCGCATTTTAGTTTTACCAAGCGGATCACAACGAGTTAAAGGCGTATTTTCAAAAATGCGTACGCCGAGTTCCAATAATACTCGCTTTAATCCCCAGCAAATTCGTGCTGGATCAACCACACCATCTTGTCCATCACGACGCCAAAGCCCAGCTAAATAAGTTGGAGAATTCACTTGCTCTTGCATGGCGTCTTGATCAAACCACACCACATCATCACCTGCGGCTTTCTCTGATTCGTAGTCTTCGCGTAATGCTTCTACTGCGCCAGCATGAGTGGCTACTTCGGTTTCGCCTACTTTTTCGTATCGGGCATCAATATTATAACGAGCTAAGGTTTCAAGTAACTCGGCCATATTTTGCTGACCCAGTGCATGCAGCTTGTCTGCTTCACCAGGAAAGTGATGATCGGTATTGGTTTCACCATGAGCAAGGCTCGAATTTAAAAAACCGCCATTGCGACCTGATGCGCCGTCGGCAATAAAGGTATTTTCAATTAAAACGATGTCAGCATCTGCTTGGCGTTCTTTTGCTTGCAGTGCTGCCCAAAGGCCGGTAAAGCCACCGCCAACTATTAATAAGTCGCAGCTTATATCTGCTGATAGCGCAGGCAAAACCTCAGGCCTCACCTCGGCTTGATCGTGCCACAGAGGACAATACTTTGAATCTTGTAACGCTTGAATATGTTGTTGCATAAATGACTCGTTAACTTGTGTGACTTCGTTAAATTATTTGATGTACCAACCCCAAGGCTCTGTGGAGTTAAAGCGGGTAATTTGTTTGGTTTCGAGATAATTATTCAAGCCCCATTCTCCAAGTTCGCGACCAATACCTGATTGTTTATAACCGCCCCAAGGCGCTTCAACAAAGGTAGGTTGTGAACAATTCACCCAAACTATGCCAGCTCTAAATGCTTTTGCTACGCGTTCACAACGGGCATCATCTTTGGACATAACCGCAGCGGCTAAACCAAAGCGAGAGTTATTCGCCATGGCAATAGCTTGTTGTTCTGTTTTAAAGGACTTAATACAAACGACTGGACCAAAAATTTCTTCTTGCCAAATCCAGCTGTCTTCTGCCATATCGGTTAGTACCGTGGGCTCAAGGTAGTAGCCTTGAGTAAGTCCTTCAGGGCGAACGCCGCCAGTGGCGATTTTAGCCCCTTCACTGACACCTTTTTCGATTGCGACGAGCACTTTTTGGAATTGGTCTTTATTCACTAAGGGGCCTAATAAGGTCCCTGCTTGGTTACCTTCGCCTATAGTGATTTTTTTCGCTTCAATGGTTAATCGTTCTAGCAAAGCAGGGTATAAAGATTCTTCAACGAGTACGCGAGAAGTAGCTGAGCAAACTTGACCTTGATTCCAAAATATACCAAACATGATCCACTCAACCGCTTTATCAATATCAGAATCTGCAAAAATAACAAAAGGCGATTTTCCGCCAAGCTCTAAACTGATGTTTTTAATATCTTTAGCCGCCATAGCCATTATTTTTGAACCTGTTGGAACAGACCCTGTAAAGGCAAGTTTATCAATTTGAGGATGCTCAACTAATGCTTGCCCAGCATCAACACCTAAGCCATTAACAATATTAAGTACGCCTTTGGGAAGGCCTGCTTCGTCGGCTACTTCAGCTAGTGCTAAGGCGGTAATCGGCGTTATTTCTGATGGTTTTAATACCATAGTACAACCAGCAGCTAGAGCTGGCGCAACTTTCCAAGCGGCCATCAACATTGGAAAATTCCATGGAATAATTGCCCCTGCTACGCCAATTGGTTCTTTTGAAGCTGTTGAAGAGAAGTCAGCTTCAGGCAAGGTAATAATTTGATCTTCTTCGGTATCCATTTCTTCAGCGAGTTTAGCGTAGAATTCAAAGGTGCCGGCGGTATCTTCAATGTCCCATTTCGCTTCTGGGTAAGGTTTACCATTGTCTAATACCTCAAGTTTAGATAATTCGTCTAACCGGCGAGTAATTATCTCAGCCATTTTACGCAAATAGCTGCCACGCTCTTTACCGCTCATTTTTGGCCAAGGGCCATGGTCAAATGCTTGTCGTGCTGCTGTTACTGCAAGGTCGATATCTTGTTGATTGCCTGCAGGGATATCAGTAATAACTTGTTCAGTGGCAGGGTTAATGGTGGCAAAAGTCGTGTCACTTTTAGCCTGCTGCCATTGACCATCAATGTAATGCCCTTTAACGGTAATCATGGATTAACCTCTTGTTAGATAGTTTAGTTTGTTGTGTGTTGATAGTTTTATTTGTTGTTAGATTGTAAAACCGCATAAAAAGCACAAACACTGTCATCTACTCGCCAATGGCACATGGTACCTTGAGGAATAAAAACCGCGTCACCACAAGTAAAGGTATGACTTTTATTATGCTCGTCTATGCATACTAATGTGCCTGATTGAATATAAATAAATTCATTTCTAGGAAACGCTTGTTGTACGGTTTCAAATGCTTGGCTTTGCCAAATGCCTGAGAAAAAATTTCCGGTACTGTCTTGATACAGGTGCTGGCCTTTTTTAACCGGCTTGCCTGACTTCATAATAAAGCTTTTATTAGCTCTGGTTGACTGGCTAATATCAATTGCGTGTTTAGAGGCGCTATTATGCAGCTTACTAATATTAACAATGCCATCAAAAGTTGGCACTACAGGGATAATTTCGTCGGGATGTTCAGATATCATATAAAACTTGCGTAAATAACCACTTTGTTGCCACTGACAATCATAGCCCTTGGGAATAACAAAACTTTCGCCTGCATTTACAATTTCAATTTCACCTGTTTTGATATTTTTAATTGCCGCTTGGCCTTCAAGCACCACCATAAACTCATCACAAGCGTATGGGGTTGCGTTTTCAACCATGTCAGTGGTATCCCAAACACCGACGTATAAGCCAAGTGTTTCATCCTCATAGTAACTGTGTGTATGTTGCTCGGGAACGGTTGATTCGAACATGTCGCTGTCGAGCTCGTCGGTCACTTTACCGAAATTTTTTGGTTGAGTGCTTAACCGAATAATTTGTTTGTTTGACATTGTTTTACTCGTTTTATTGGCTGTTAAACGGGTGATACCTACTTTAGGGTAACAAAAGAGTATGTCTGTTTTTAATGAAAAAATCGCCATCTCATTAATTTGTTGAGATGGCGTTATTTAATTATTTAACTTTACATTAGCTCGGAAAGGCAAAACTTACCCCTTCACGAACACCACTTGATGGCCAACGTTGGGTAATGGTTTTACGTTTGGTGTAAAAACGAACGCCATCAGGACCGTACGCATGTAAATCGCCAAATAGTGAACGCTTCCAACCACCAAAACTATGATAAGCCACAGGCACGGGTAATGGAACATTAATACCTACCATGCCTACTTGAATGTTATCAGAGAAGTAACGCGCTGCTTCGCCGTCGCGGGTAAAGATACAAGTGCCGTTGCCGTATTCATGATCGTTAATTAATTGCATAGCTTCTTGCATGGTTTTAACACGTACCACTTGGAGTACTGGGCCAAAAATTTCTGCTTGGTAACTAAACATGTCTTGGGTGACATGATCAATTAACGTGGCACCAACAAAAAAACCGTTTTCAAAACCGGCAACGCTTGGATTACGACCGTCAACAACAATATTCGCGCCTTCTTCTTTTGCACTTTCAATATAACCATTGACTTTATCGCGATGTGCGGCAGTAATTACCGGACCAAAATCGTTATTGGCATTACTGTAATCGCCAACACTCAAACCTTTCATACCTTCACTCATTTTAGCAATAAGTGCATCAGCCGCTTCATCGCCAACTGCAACAGCAACAGAAAGCGCCATACAACGCTCGCCCGATGAACCAAAAGCTGCACCAAGTAGTTGGTTTACTGCATTGTCCATATCGGCATCAGGCATAATAATCGCATGGTTTTTAGCGCCGCCCAACGCTTGGCAGCGTTTACCGTTCGCATTAGCTGTGGCATAAATATATTCAGCAATAGGTGTTGAGCCAACAAAACTTACCGCTTTAATGCGTTGATCGTTCAACAGAGTGTCTACCGCTTCTTTATCGCCATTAACCACGTTCATTACGCCGTCAGGTAAACCTGCTTCTTTAAGTAATTGCGCGATAAATAGTGTCGAGCTAGGATCACGCTCAGAAGGTTTAAGTACAAAGGTATTTCCACAGACAATGGCTAATGGAAACATCCACATAGGCACCATAGCTGGAAAATTAAACGGTGTAATACCTGCAACGACTCCTAACGGTTGAAATTCGCTCCAAGAGTCAATGTTAGGGCCTACATTTTTGCTGTGCTCGCCTTTTAATAACTCTGGTGCGCCACACACGTATTCAACGTTTTCAATGCCGCGTTGTAATTCTCCTGCCGCATCATGTGAAATTTTACCGTGCTCTTGACCAATTAGTTGGCAAATTTTATCGGCATTTTGCTCTAACAATTCTTTAAAGCGAAACATCACTCGTGCACGTTTAATAGGTGGTGTATTACGCCATTGTGGAAAGGCGGCTTCTGCTGCAGCAATGGCTTGTTCAACCGTTTGCTTACTTGCTAACGCGACTTTCTTGCTTGATTCACCCGTTGCTGGGTTAAATATATCTTGTGTACGTGAATCGTTATTAATTATTTCACCGTTTATTAGGTGGCCAACAGTTGTCATTTTGTAATCCTTAAAGCTGTAAATTTGTGCCAACACGCGAAAGTACATGTCCGCGTGTTATACGTTTGATTTATTGTAAATGTTTCGGTTACTTAATTTCACCGAGTGTTTCGCCTAGGGCGTTTACTAAACTATCAATTTCAGATAATTGCGTAGTAAAAGGTAAACCCAATTGAATAGTGTCGCCGCCGTAGCGTACGTAAAATCCCTTTTGCCACATTTTCATGGCAATTTCATATGGACGTTTTCCTGGCTCTGGTTTGCCTTGTTCAGCACCAAAAGCAGCGATGCTTAATGCTCCAGCTAAACCGTAATTACGAATATCACTTACATGTGATGCGCCTTTTAAGCTGTGCAACGATTCTTGAAAATAAGGTGCGATTGATTTAACGCGCTCAGGTAAATTATCGTTTGCTAAAATATCTAATGATGCCAATGCCGCAGCGCAAGCTACTGGATGCGCTGAATACGTGTAACCATGTGGCAGCTCTAGCATGTACTCAGGCCCACCTGTTTCCATAAAGGTGTCATAAATTTCTTGTTTGGCTATTACTGCGCCCATGGGAATAACGCCATTAGTTAACTGCTTTGCAACGGTCATAATGTCGGGTGTTACGCCAAATTCTTCAGCGCCTGTATTTGAACCCATACGGCCAAAAGCGGTAATGACTTCATCAAAAATAAGTAAAATATTGTGTTTAGTACAAAGTTCGCGTAACCGTTTTAAATACCCTACTGGTGGCGGAATAACACCTGCAGAACCAGCTAATGGCTCTACAATAACAGCGGCAATGTTAGATGCATCGTATAAAGCCACCATTTCTTCTAGTTCATCTGCTAAATTAGCGCCTTGTGCGGGCATCCCTTTAGTAAACTGATTGCCGTTGATCATAGTGTGTGGCAAATGACCCGCTTCAATCCCTTGACCATAAATAGCGCGATTAGGGCCAATCCCCCCCACACTAATACCGCCAAAGTTCACGCCGTGATAACCTTTTGCACGGCCAATAAAGCGCGTTTTACTTGGCATGCCTTTTTTACGCCAGTAACCGCGTGCAATTTTTAGCGCGGTTTCAACAGATTCAGAACCTGAGCCAGTAAAAAATACCCGATTAAGTCCGTCTGGCATTAATTCAGTAATACGGTGAGCTAACTCAAATGACTTTGGGTGACCAAATTGAAAGGCTGGCGAATAATCTAAAGTAGCGACTTGCTTACTGACTGCTTCTGTTATTTCTTCACGCGCATGACCTGCGCCACATGTCCACAGCCCTGAAAGCCCATCAAAAATTTGTCGTCCGTTACTGTCGGTATAATAATTACCCTTAGCTGAGACAATAATGCGAGGATCTTTTTTAAATTCACGATTACCGGTAAAAGCCATCCAATGAGCGTCAAGCTGAGCTTGGCTAATGCCATGATTATTGTTTGTGTTGTTAGTCATACGATTGCCTCAACAATGAATACCATTTTTATAAATTTCGCCCAAGGCGATTGCTTGACCTTATTATCAATGATTTAATACGTTATTAAAGTTAATGTTTTTTAAGTTAAGTTAAGTAATTGGTTAACTATAGTATTGGCTCAATTTATTGATTATCGCGGGGTTGTGTATGACAAAAAGTAAAAATTTATTACCCAGACAATTAGGTGATGCCCATATCCGTTTATTGCGCATTTATAAAGTGGTTATTGAATCGGGAGGCTTTGCTGCTGCCGAAGTAGAACTTAATATAAGTCGCCCTGCAATCAGTTTAGCCATTTCTGAACTTGAATCATTATTGAATATGAAACTTTGTCATCGCGGCAGATCTGGATTTTCAATAACGCCACAAGGAGAGCAAGTTTATCAATCGGCATTGTTGTTATTGGGGAGCATTGAAAATTTTCGTGCTGAAATAAATGCTATGAATACTGAGTTGGTGGGTGAGCTTAATATTGGTATCACAGACAACTTAGTAACTATTGAAAAAATGAGTATTACCCGTGCACTTAGCGCTTTAAAACATCGTGCGCCTGAGGTGGTGATTAATATTAGAATGATGCCGCCAAACGATATAGAAAGCGCGGTGCTAAATGGTAAATTGCATATTGGTGTTGTCCCCGAATTTCGTACTTTGCCAGGGCTAACTTACGTACCATTATATAAAGAGCAATCGCTACTCTATTGCAGTGAACAGCATCCCTTATTTAAGCATGACCTGCACGAAATAAGTGATGAAGCACTAGCACAATACGACGCTGTAGTGCCAAATTATCCGCAGTCGGCAGACATAAAACAGCAACAGCGCAAGCTTAAAGCGACAGCCACATCGACAGACAGAGAAGGTATTGCCTTTTTAATTTTAACGGGGCGATTTATTGGCTTTTTACCCACGCACTTTGCCCAACGCTGGACTTCGCAAGATAAAATTCGAGCAATTGAAACACATGGCCGACAGTTTTATACCAATTTTTCTGCGATTACCAGTAAGGGCGCGCGCAGTCATTTAATATTAGATGCCTATTTAGAAGAGTTGCAGAAAGTTTAGCTTCTACTTGCCCAGAGTAAACACAGCAGGTAGAATGCGCCTCGAGTTGGCCAGACAATCGCTGCTTTATCGTTGTATCTAAGGTGTAAACTGAAGGTATACGGATAAAGGGGAGGAAAGTCCGGGCTCCAATGAGCAGGGTGCCAGGTAACGCCTGGGCGGCGCAAGCCGACGACAAGTGCAGCAGAGAGAAGACCGCCGATGACCGCTTGCGGAACAGGTAAGGCTGAAAGGGTGCGGTAAGAGCGCACCGGATTGCTGGTAACAGTAATTGCAGGGTAAACTCCACCCGGAGCAAGACCAAATAGGGTTTCATGACTATATAATTTCGATTATTTAGTATAAGCGTGGCTCGCGTGGAAACCGGGTAGGTTGCTTGAGCCTTAGAGCGATTTAAGGCCTAGACGAATGATTGTCCTAGACAAAACCCGGCTTACGGTCAACTCACCTATTATCAAACCCCTGCCTATTCGGTGGGGGTTTTTGCTTTCTGGACAATCATTGTCCTATCCGCTCATACCTAAACTAAAGCGGCTTACGATCAACTCACCTATTATCAAGCCCCTGCCTATTCGGTGGGGGTTTTTGCTTTCTGGACAATCATTGTCCTATCCGCTCATACCTAAACTAAAGCGGCTTACGATCAACTCACCTATTATCAAGCCCCTGCCTATTCGGTGGGGGTTTTTGCTTTCTGGACAATCATTGTCCTATCCGCTCATACCTAAACTAAAGCGGCTTACGATCAACTCACCTATCATCAAGCCCCTGCCTATTCGGTGGGGGTTTTTGCTTTCTGGACAATCATTGTCCTATCCGCTCATACCTAAACTAAAGCGGCTTACGATCAACTCACCTATTATCAAACCCCTGCCTATTCGGTGGGGGGTTTTTGCTTTCTGGACAATCATTGTCCTATCCGCTCATACCTAAACTAAAGCGGCTTACGATCAACTCACCTATTATCAAGCCCCTGCCTATTCGGTGGGGGGGTTTTTGCTTTCTGGACAATCATTGTCCTATCCGTTCATACCCAAACTAAAGCGACTTTTTTTGTTTGGCACATCCTAGATATCAACAATTTATATAAATAAAACTTTTAAGTGAAATTATTATAATTAACCACTGTTTATAACTACAGTTGTTGTTTTTAAACATTGTTTTGCGTGAAAGAGGGGTTTTACCACGCTTTTACACATCAACCAGTTGGCCAGGTATTATTTAACTAATTGATTAAGATAAAAAACACATGTATTCTTACTTTAATTAAAAAACATGAAAGAAAGGTAAAACCCGTGTTTAAATACGGGTTTTACCTAACTAGTAAGCTGTTAGCAGTATAATCATTTATCAAAACATGGAGTGTTACATGAAAATTCAATTACGAAATCAATCCTTTGCAATTGCTGGTTTATCAGTTGGGCTATTAGCAACATTATTTGGTCTTCACATGTCATCTGCAATAGAATCTACACCTGCATTAATGGGAACTGTTTCTGCGGTATGGTGTGCAGTTTCGGCAAGTATTATAGGTGGTCGGTTTAATAACGACTCAGCATCGTAAATACAGCTAACAAGAAATTAAACAAGGACAAAAAACAGTTGGTTTTGCTCCTTCGTCGCTTATTTTAACCAACTATTTTTTGCCTGTTAATTAGGCGTTAGTTTGCTATTAAGTTTTACTAGGGAAAGTGGTTTCAAATTCTGGTGAGTTTGTTAATCGAAGTGGTTCATCACAGGAAGTGTCTAGGTTTTACCAGTCGCGTTTAGCGTTCAAACTTCCATGTAGTGCAATTCACGTTAAGCCTTAACTTTTCAATAGTTTGTTGGTAATGTTGCGGTAATAAAATTTAGAGTTGTTTGTTTAGGTTAGGTGGGGCGGTCAAGCCGCATCAACACCGCATAACTAACAAGCAATTTAATAGGACAAAAAACAGTTGGCTTCGCTTCGCGATTATAGCCAACTATTTTCCGCCCATTAATTGAGGCGTTATGTTACTAGGGAAGTCAATGAGTGTAGGTGTTAATAATTTAGAATCGCGAGAGTCTGATTTTACGCGTAAAATAGTTTTGTTCGGTATAGCTATTTTATGCGTACTTTTCGGTTTAGGTTTAAGTATTTCTATTAGTATTATTTTACTTGAGCCTTCAGCGGTGAGTTTGGTAAATGTATTAAGTTCTGTCTTTTTCCCTATCTTAATATCTAGCTATGTTTTACATTACTATTATAAACATTACTTTGTTCGTAAAAAGTAACATAACAAGCTGTTAAACAAGGACAAAAAACAGTTGGTTTTGCTCCTTCGTCGCTAATTTTAACCAACTATTTTTTGCCTGTTAACAGGGCGTTAGTTTGCTATTAAGTTTTACTAAGGAAAGTGGTTTCAAATTCTGGTGAGTTTGTTAATCAAAGTGGTTCATCACAGGAAGTGTCTAGGTTTTACCTGTCGCGTTTAGCGTTCAAACTTCCATGTAATCTCAATCACGTTAAGCCTTAACTTTTCAATAGTTTGTTGGTAATGTTGCGTTTACAAAATTTACGGTTGTTTGTTTTAGTAAGGTGGGGCGGTCAAGCCGCATTAACACCGCATAACTAACAAGCAATTTAATAGGACAAAAAACAGTTGGCTTCGCTTCGCGATTATAGCCAACCATTTTTCGCCCATTAATTGAGGCGTTATATTTCAAAGGAGTTTGGTATATGTTGAGGATTATTTTATTTGCTCTTATGCTTTCTCCGCTGACGGTATTCGGATGTTCTTGTTTCAGCGAAGCAAAAAGCTTTAAAGACGAAATGAACGAATATGACGCAATTTTCACTGGTGTAGCACTGAAAACAGTTAAAATATCAGGGGATTGGGATACTTCATTTTACAAAACAGAATTGAAAGTTCAGCAAGTATGGAAAAATCAGGCTGTACTTAACTCTGTTTTTATTAAAACAAATATTGAAAACAATTCTTGTGGTGGTCCCGCTCCAACAATTGGAAATACATTTCTTGTGTTCGCACACGTAACTAAAGATGGTCTTTACGCGACTGGCGGTTGTTCAACATTTATAGATCTAGTGCAAGTAGAAAAAGACTTAAGCACTTTAAACTCTAAAGAAAAGGAAGAGTGGCAAACTATAATTAAAGGTATGTGGTCTGATTTAGGGAGTCCGCTTGTCGTTTATAGCAAATGAAATATAACAAGTTGTTAAAGCAGGACTTTTTACAGTTGGCTGGGTTCCGCTTCGCTTCACATTTTAGCCAATTGCAAAAAGCCTCTTAACAAGGCGTTATGCAGGCAACGCGAATTCAATTTAAATTGTTTTTCACGGTGAGCATTTCACAAATATTATTGCACTTGTTGCCTTAACTTTATCTTGGTAACTTTAGTGCCAAATGTACTGATTTAGCTTTTGGCTAAGCAGTTTTTCGCCAAGGTAATTTGGGTGGTAAAAGCCACGTTTATTAAGTGGCTCAAAATTCATGGTTTGGTGTGTCGCGCTGCTTGGGAGTTTTTTACTTCTACGGTCGGGCTGCCACGAAACCTTATATAAATTGCGCTGTTTGTGGTCATCACAACCAGCGCATAACAAGGCAATCAAACGGACACGTACAGTTTGCTCGCGCTTCGCGCATTATAGCAAATTGTACTTAGCCGCTTATTGTGGCGTTATGATTTAGTCGTTTAACGAGGCGTAGATTTTTCAAAAATCACATATGAGGAAATAAAAATGACAGATATAGATATTGGTATTAGCAAGGAAAATAGAACAGAAATATCAGATGGTTTAAAAAAACTATTAGCTGATTCTTACACCTTATATTTACAGACTCATAACTTTCACTGGAATGTAACTGGTTTACAATTTCGTGAATTGCACTTGATGTTTGAAGAACATTATACAGAGTTAGCTGTTGCTGTTGATGATATTGCTGAACGAATTAGAACTCTAGATGTTCCAGCACCGGGAACTTACAAGGAGTTTTCAAAACTTAGCTCTATCAAAGAGGTAGATGGAGTTCCAAGTTCATCGGAAATGGTCGAGTTACTAACCAAAGGTCACGAACAAGTAATTAAAACTTCTCGCGAAGTCTTAAAGATTGCACAGAGTGCGGATGATGAATCAACAGCCGCCCTTGTCTCTGACCGTATGCGTGTACATGAAAAAACAGCTTGGATGTTAAGAGCAACTAAAAAATCATAACAAGGCAATCAAGTCGGACTTGAAACAGTTTGCTTGGTTTCGCTTCGCTGCACATTTTAGCAAACTGTTTCAAGCCGCTTATTGC